>JBBRUB010000017.1:0-14952 GCA_038248175.1 Cytophagales bacterium
ACCGTGTAAGCCTGACGGCTACCGGACCGGGAGGTCCGGGCTACTCACCACCCGATCTAATGAAACAAATCTTCTACCTTCTTTTTTCAGTTACGCTACTCGCTCAGACAAGCTTCGCCCAAACCGCGCCACTCAATGCACCGGGCGGTGCCGTAACGGTGCAGTCGGGCGGTGCCGGAACGATTCAGCCGGTACCATCGGCAACGGCGAAACTCCCAGGCGCGTTTGCCGCGCCGAGATTTGGCGAAACGGCTCCGGTGGTGTCGCTGGCCGGGTTTGGGCAGTTCAATGACCCGCTGCTCAATGCCTATATCGAACAGGGATTAGTCAACAGCCCCGACGGACGGGCATCCCTGAGCCGACTCGAAGAAGCCCGGATTCGGGTGCGGGTGGCGCAGTCGTTTTTGTCGCCGTCATTGCGGAGTTCAGCTCTGATTACAAGCCAGAGTCTCTCAGAACACCGCCCGCTGGCTATCCCAACGCAGTTGGACCAACTGCCGAGGTTTCAACTCACCACATTGCAGGTGCTGCCCATCGACGCGAGTTACGAACTCGATCTATTCCGGCGCATCAGAAACGGCATCACCGTTGCCGACCTTCAGGCGCAGACCACCGATGCCGATTACCAGACCTTCCGGCTCTCGCTGGCGTCTGATATTGCGCGTACCTACTGGCTCATCCGGGGTAACGATGCCGAACAGGCCGCATTCCGGCGCAATATCCAATCGCGCGATACCACGCTTTCCATTCTGCGCGAACGGTTCCGGGTGGGCCTCATCAGCCAGATTGACGTGCAGCGGGCCGAAACCGATTACGCCGGGTTGCAGGTGGTCCTGCGTGGACTGGCCCGCGCCCGCATTGAACTCGTGAACGGGCTGGCCCAGCTTTGCGCCGACGAAACGGGCCAATTTGTCGTGCCGGTGGGGGCATTACCCGAGTCGCTGCCTGCCTATCCATACGCGCAGATCGAATCGGCTCAGCTTGCGCGTCGGCCCGATCTGGTGCAGGTGATCCGGCAGGGGCAGGTGGCCGATGCGCAGGCCGTGCAGCAGCAGTCCAGCATCTATCCGCGTATTAATCTGGTGGCGCAGGCGGGGTTATTGTCGGGGCGGATTGGCTCGTGGTTTATGCCGGGGAGTGCTACGTATCTGGTTGGTGTCAACGCATCGGTGCCGCTATACGAGGGCCACCGTGCCCGGCAAAGCATTGCGCTGGCCCGGCAACAGGCGCAGACCATCAGCCAGACGTACCGCCAAACCCTGCAACTCGCCCAGCGCGATGCCGAAACCGCTTTGGACAACCTTGGTATCCTGCGCGAACAGGTCGGGTTGCAGCAACAGACACTCACCCTGGCCCGCCGTACCGAGCAGTACAACCGCGAATTATACCTGAAAGGACTCAGCACGTACCTCGAAGTGCTGGACGCCCAGCGAACCATACTGGCCAACGAGCAGCAACTGGTGCAGTTACGTAGTCAGGAAGTGCAGTACGTAGTGGCGTTGCTCCAGGCCGTTGGCGGTGAGTTTTAGCGGGATGCCTGTGATCATCAACAACTTTTAAGACCGCTAACTCGTTAGTTCATTCGTAAATTGTGTTCATCAATCACAACCAAAATAACCCGGAGCGACAGGAGCAATTTGATTGCCAAACCGTTGGCCGCTCTTTCACCCATTCGTTCTTTAACCCCGATGAAGAAACTCATTTTTAGTGCGTCGATCTGCCTGCTCTCGATAGCGGCTTCGGCCCAGACTACGCCGATTACCCAGCCCGATCAGCAGTGGTACCTGCGCGACAAAACCCCTGCCACGGCGGGCATCGACGTAGAACGCACCTATAGCGAACTGCTCAAAAACCGCAAACCAACGCCTGTTATCGTGGCTGTTATTGATGGCGGTATCGACACTACCCACGAAGACCTGCGCCGGGTGCTGTGGGTCAACCCAAAAGAAATTGCCGGTAACGGTAAAGACGACGATAAGAACGGCTACGTTGATGACGTACACGGCTGGAATTTCATCGGCGGCAAAGATGGGCGTAACGTCAGCTACGAAACGACCGAAGTAACCCGCCTGTACGTAAAACTAAAGCCGAAGTACGACGGCAAAGAGCGGTCGGCATTCAAGGGTACTGAGTTGAAAGACTTCGATCTGTACCAGAAGACGAAGGCCGAAGTCGAGAAAAATCAGAAGCAGTACAAAGCGCAGTACGAGGGAATTCAGCAGTTTGCCGGGCTGTTTACGGATGCCGTTACGGGTCTGAAACAAATGCTGAACGTCACGAAACTCGACACAACTACGCTGGCTATGGTGGCCGATACAGCGCAAAGCGCAGGCGTGAAACGCCCGGCGATGGGTATTCTGAATATGCTCCGCCAGCAGAACGTGGGCGATGCTGATAAGATGGTGGGCGAGTTCGCTAAATACATCGACCAGCTCAAAGCCCGCGCGGAATATCACTACAACCCTGATTTCGCCACCCGCGACATCGTGGGCGACGACCCCGAAAACACGAAAGACCGCGACTACGGCAACGCCGACATTATGGGACCTGACGCCAATCACGGTACCCACGTAGCGGGTATCATTGGGGCCGACCGTACCAATAACCTCGGTATCCGGGGCATTGCCGATGCCGTGCAGATCATGGGCGTGCGGGCCGTGCCGGATGGCGACGAGCGCGATAAAGATGTGGCCAATGCCATTCGCTACGCCGTTGACAACGGTGCGCAGATCATAAATATGAGTTTCGGTAAAGACTATTCGCCCCAGCGCGAGGTCGTTGAAGATGCTGAACGCTACGCCATGACCAAAGGCGTATTGCTGATTCATGCCGCTGGTAACGACGGTAAAGACATTGACACCTCTTCCAATTTCCCCAACCCGCGCTTTACGGACGGGATGCTGATTCCGAACGTAATTACGGTGGGCGCGAGTGCCGAACCCAACACCAGCGATTTGATTGCCAGCTTCTCGAACTACGGCAAAAAAAACGTTGACGTATTTGCGCCGGGGAAGGACATCTACTCGACAGTGCCGGGCAGCAAGTACGAAAACAACAGCGGTACCAGCATGGCCTCGCCGGTGGTCGCGGGTGTTGCTGCCGTGCTGAAATCGTACTTCCCGAAGCTGACCTACGCTGATATAAAGCGCATCATCGTGCAGTCGGCCACGCCGTACACCACCAAAGTGCGCCGTCCCGAATCGGAAGACACCGTCGATTTCTCGACCCTATCCCAACGCGGTGGTATTGTAAACCTCTACGACGCCGTGAAAATGGCGATGGCGATGGAGTCCGGCAAAGGAGCCGGTATGAAGGGCAAATAAACAGAACTGAATAGCCTCAAATCGAACAGCCCCGCTACAGTAATTTTACCGCACCGGGGCTGTTCGATTTGTTACGGGTTGGGTTTGACAAGCAGGAGCCTTTCAATTAGGTCATATACTTTCGTACAGGGGTTGTGATTGGCATAATTCGTCTGCCCGGCAAATACTTCCTCCAATTACTTCGCCCATATAATGGCCTGTTCGATGTTGCCGTGTTGTTTTAGAAGCATAAACATCTCCAGGCTATTCCTTTGGTATGTGTAAGGCTTACCGGTTCTATTCGACGACTCCCGTTCAATTATAGTCTTGTAATCGTCGCGGCTCATGCCGTTTTGGAAGAACTGGAAGTGCAGCAGGTACCAGAGTTCGAACGCTTCATTAGTCCACGCGCATTGCACACCATTGGCCTGTCCTTTGAAAATGGCGTTATTAAAATGCTCTTCGGGAAAGCTATCCCGGTCAAATACGGCCCAAACTTCGTCAATTGTACGTCCCTGATTTTCCAGCCTTGCTTTGGCGCGTAGGGCGTCGTCAATGACGGTGAGCGTGTTGTGGCCGGTTCCTTCGACGGTCAACTCAACAAGATTGATTACACCGGGCGGCAGATTTCGCTTTAAGCCCTCGAAATAGTTAGGTTCAGTTTTGGTGCCTTCACAGACGATCAGATAAAACCGACGAAGGGGCCGGACGTCTCGTTTCCGCTCAGTTTCTGGTTGCCTAAACCAACTTTTCTTAGCGTCAGTGATTTTTATTTTTCGTGCCATGCCGGTGCGAGTTTCGACAGATCACCGATGAACGGAATAGCCCCGTAGCGGCCCTGAATGTAATCTTTCTCGTACGACCGGTCTTTCCGCACTTTGTCGCCATTTTCTTCCTGATACTCGATCAGTGAATACAGGCAGGTGGCCCCGTACTGGTCTTTCTCGGTGAAATAAATCTGGTCGCGCCGGAAACCGCCGTAGGTCAACAGATTGGTATCGTGCGTAGCAAAAATCAACTGCGCATTGTTGGGATTGAGCGTTGGGTCATTGAAAAGCCGGATAATGGCCTGCGTCATCAGCGGATGCAACTTCGCATCGAGTTCGTCGACGATTTGAACGCCACCGAATAACAAGGAGAGAAAAATGGGGCCGAGTATATCGAATAGTTTTTGTGTTCCCGCCGACTCCCGATAGTCCAGATTAAATAATTCCCTGCCAGCTATTTTTCCTGAAGGGTCATACTTTAGATGTACAGCTAACAGGTCAGTTTTAATAAAAGTAGTCGCCGGAGAGTGCGATAAATCTTCAGTTTGTTCATGCTGACTTCGGACTATTTCTTCTCCTATTATTACTTCCTCAAAACCCAAACCAAGCTTCCCCAGAAAGTTTTCGAGTTGCTTATTGTAGCGTTCATCACTAAGTACGGTAATCGTGTCTTCTCTCAGGTGCTGATGATCAGCACCTGAGATAGTTCCTAACCGACTAAACCACTTCAAAACTTGCTTCGCTATTTCACCGTTGAACTGATCGCAAACGGCCAGAAAAAGCGCATTATCACGTGTTTTCGATTTTAAGCCTTTGCCTTCAGTAAATCCGGCCAACACGTCAATGGAATCGCCTTCGCGCAGAAACAACGACTTTTCCTTCTTTTGCCTGGCTTCAAAAAGCCATTCTGAACGTACAACCTTCTTATCGACTTCAAAGCCGTACCGATACCGAATGCCGTTCAGCAAAAACAAGACCTCAAAATAGCCGGGAGCGTTTTCCGTCTCTGTATTCAAAAGGAATGGTTCAACGACTATCCCGGCTGTTGAAGGTTGAGTCGCTGAAGTCGTCACAATGTTTCGCATCGCACCCATCGCCTTCAACACATTCGATTTGCCGCTGGCATTAGCTCCGTAAATGACGGCACTACGCAGGAGTTGGTACCGTCCGGCGTCGATCAACTGATCTTTGTATTCACTGATAGATGATGCATCCATCCGTAACGTCTGTCGGTCTTTGATGGACAGAAAATTGCCAACGCTAAACTCGATGAGCATTTTCGTAGGAGATTTTTAAGTGAGTCCGGCCAAAAGCTGGCTTTTTCTGTTGATAGAATCAACAGAAATGAGAAAAAATCTCAAAAATCATGTCATTTCATGATAAAACGCCCTGTTTGCTCGCTGGAGCCGCCGGTCAGGCGCAGGATATACGAGCCAGACGGCAGGCTGTTTGTGGAGAGTTCAGCTTCGTAGTAGCCGTTGGTGCGACGGAGCAGGAAGGGATAGACGACCAATACCCCCCGACTGTCATAAACGCTTGCCTGTATGGGCTTCGTGGTGTTGCTCCGGTAGCGGATGGTCAGCAGCCCATCCGTCGGGACGGGGTAAAGCTGTAATGCCGAGGTCGAATCGGAAGGTATGGCTGACTCAACGATACGTTCGGTCGAGAAGCCGACGCAGGTTTGCTGGCTTATCTCTACTTTGTAAACACCCGTTATCGCTACCGACAGCCGATACGCTCTGGCATTGGGTATCCCAACATTGTCGCGAAACCACTGGTACTGGTAGGACGCATCGAGCGGGGCCGCGAGAGTTACGGTGGCACCGGGCGGCAGCAGCAACTCCGTTTCGGCAGGCGTCAGCTCAACGGCATTGATGGTACTCTGGCGCACGACGGTAGGCTCCGATATCCACCGGCAACCCGTCTGATCGTCGCGAATCTGATACTTCCCCGGCTGAGTAACGGTTAACGTGGTTGTTCGGGCTTCGGGTAGTATCTGCCCGTCGCGCAGCCAGACCACCGCATTGGCCGTACCAGATGTATGGGCCGTAAGGGTAATGGGTTTGCCCGGACACAGCCACTGATCGCCCACCGGACTGAGCGAAACAACAGGGTTTCTGGTCGTTACGTTTACCGCTTTTGACGTGGCCGAACAACCCGCCAGATCGGTCAGGCGCAGGGCGTAGCTGCCGGGCTGGGTCAGGGCCAGTGTGGCCGTATTGGCACCGGCAAGGGCCACGCTATTGCGCAGCCATTGGTATTGGTAGCCATTTTTAGTGGTGGCAGCTTGTAAAAGCAGCGTACTGCCCGTACAAATTGTGGTATCGGGACTTGGAGCAATGCTGGCCGTGAGGGTGCAGTTTTCCGCTCTGCGCAGGCCACTGATAATGAGTGAAAAAGGCTGGTTGTTGTACGTAAGCTGGCCTTTGTGGGAGACCGTGAGCGTGTATGCCTGACCGGGAATGGGGTTTTCGATAAACACCTGCTCTACGTTATCGAGGATATTGTTGCCGGGTTTGGCGGGCTGATCTGGCTGGGCGGGGTTGAGGACAAAGGGCAGCGTTGTGCCGCGACTGTCGGTCAGGCGCAGGTCGAGGTCGTTGATGAGTTTAGGCGTCCGGCTATTGAGCGACAGTATGGTTGCAGGCGTGGCGGTGGCTTCGGGGTCGGTCCAGCAGAGTGTCACCACCAGCGACTCATTCCCCTGCGCCACAATCCGGCGGCTGAACGTTTGTTGGGTCGTTAGCGACTGCTCCAGTACTTCGTGCGCCAGGTTTTGGTTCAGCAATACCTGCGCGGCTGCTTCGGTATTCAGCAGTCCCCAGCCCGTGCGGTAGGTGGGTCCGGTGGCCGGGTTGGGGCGGTTGGCAGTATGCAGGGCCAGTCCGCGCAGGGTAGCCGCTCGCATGAACGACGGTTGCCCGGTTGCGGTACCACCCCGCTGCTGCGCGTATAATTCCTGCAACAGAAACAGTGATCCCGACACGTTGGCCGACGCCATCGACGTACCGCTATACGTACCATAGTCGGCATTGCCGGTGCCGAGCGTCGAATAAATATCGGTGCCGATACCCAGTAGGTCGGGTTTGATACGTCCGTCGTCGGTTGGCCCCCAGCCGCTGAAAGCAGTCGATTCCAGCCCCGTAAGCTGCCGGTTTGCTGGGCTGAAGGTAGGGTTGGCGGCTCCGATAGTCAGCACGTTTTTGGCGGTAGCCTCGCCCGGAATTACGTCGTAGCCGTCGTTACGCTGCCGCACGGCGGTGCTTTTGGTATTGGTGTTACGCAGATAGTACGGCGTTCCGGCGGGTGGTCCGGTTTCGGCACGTTTGTTATCGGCGGAGCGGACCATCAGAAAAAACGGGTTGTTGTAGGCCAGCCGGTCCAGGTCGCGGGCCTGCGCCGAGTAAAAGCCGAACAGATAATCTTCGGTCTGACTGATGGCGGTATTACCCCACCATTCCCATTTTAGGTTCGGATCGGTGCCGGGGCGCGATTGGTTAAACACCCAGCCTACCACCGGTCCGTAGGCATGGTTGGAAACGAGCAAATCGGGTGCTGCCGTGGTCAGTTCGGCCAAATCGTTGGTGTAGTCCCAAACCGAAAGCTGCGCTCCAAATGCCATGCCTTTGGCCTTAGCGTCGATACCTTTGGCCAGCAGTGTTCCGGCGAGATGCGTGGCGTGGTCACTGCTTCCGTTGGTGATGTCGCGCTGTCGGATGCGGTTGTTGCCGAGTTCGCGGTGGGTGGGGAGTACCAGACCGCCATCCCATAAGCCCAGCCGCCCGTTCATAAACGCCGACCCACCCGATAGCATAACCGGCAAGGTTCCGTTGCTGAGTGATGTGGTACGGGTACCGAGGGCTGCTTCGGCATTGTGGAGCGAATAATAAATTGGCTGCCCGGTAGTATCGACACCCTGCAACCGAAGCTGCCGCTGTTTGGAATAGTTTTTGAGGAGGGGCCAGCCGTGTTCTTTGGCCAGCTGAAGCGTCTGTTTTCGTTGTGCCGCGTATTGATTCAGTAACTCAGTTTGCCCGTTCGGAGTAGCTTTGCGGACGGGTTGCTGCCCAAACACTGACCCGTACAGCAACAGCAGCACACCCAGTTCCCAAACCCTAATCCACACAGGATGTGTTCGATAGCTGATATGCCCATGCAGGCCGATACGCTGATGCCAGGTAGAACGGTTCAGATTAGTTAGCAGATTAGTGAGTCAGCAACAACAACGGTTAAACGTAGCCACTTAACGTCTGCTTCATCTCAGCAAAAAACATACCGCCAGACGAAGCCTATAGCGGGAAATAAAATTTGTTTTTTATCAATGGCATATACCACCAGAAACGATGACTAAAATTGGTATAATCAACGTCTCAGACCGCGCCAGTGCGGGCGTCTATGAAGCAACGCCCGGTCAGGCCGTGGTGGCCTTGCTTACCGAGTGGCTCAACTGCGAATGGACGCCCGTACTGCGCATCATTCCCGACGAGCAGGGCCAGATCGAAGCCACGCTGATTGACCTCGCCGATACCGAAGGCTGCTGTCTGGTAGTGACTACCGGCGGCACCGGCCCCGCCCCCCGCGACGTAACGCCCGAAGCGACCGAAGCCGTTTGCCACAAGATGATGCCCGGCTTCGGCGAACTGATGCGGCAGGAAAGTCTGAAGTACGTTCCAACGGCCATTCTGTCGCGGCAAACGGCGGGTATCCGCAACCAGACGCTGATTGTGAACCTGCCCGGCAAACCCAAAGCCATCGGGCAGTGCCTGTCGGTGGTGTTCCCAGCCATCCCGTACTGTATTGACCTCATCGGTGGCCCGTTTTTGACCACACACGCCGATAAGATACCCGTGTTCAGGCCGAAGAGTTGAGGTTACGGCAGCGAAATCTTCCCCATCGTGACGCTTGGTACACCCTGCCGGTTGCCGAACGACGTGGTGCCGCCCATCAGACATTCGTTGGCCAACACCGCAAAAAGCACTGCTTCCTTAGCGTCGCCGTCAATGCCGAGGTTGGTGGTGCTGCCGAAGATGCAGTTGGGTAGTTTTTGGCGAATGGCGTCGGTCAGGGCGGGGTTGTGCGCACCGCCCCCGCTCATATAGACATGATACGTTTCGTCGGTGTGCATGACCCGGCCAATGGCATCGGCAATGGTGTCGGCACTGAACTGCACCAGCGTGGCCATCAAATCGGCAGGGGTAATGGTTTCGGTATGGCTGCGGATTTGGGCGGCTTCTACGTAGGCTATGCTGAACACTTCGGGGCCAGTGGTTTTAGGAAAGGGTGCGTCGAAGAATGTATCGACTTTCAGGGCGGCAAGCAGGTCAGCGTTTAGCCGTCCGCTGCGGGCCATCGCGCCGTTTTCGTCGTAGGGCTGGTTCAGGAATTTGCGGGCGTAGGCGTCCAAAAGCGTATTGCCGGGGCCGGTATCGGTTGTGAATACCTGACTGGCATCTTCGTCGGCAGGCAGATACGTGAAGTTGGCAATGCCGCCCATGTTGAGCAAAATTCGATTTTCTCCGGCTTTTGAGAACATAAAAAAATCGCCATATACGGCCAGTGGCGCACCTTCGCCCCCGTGTGCCACGTGTTTCTGCCGGAAATCGCTGAGGGTAATAATGCCCGTTTTGGCCGCTACGTGATCGCCATCGCCAACTTGTAGCGTGGCGTTCGGAAAGCCGTCGCGCCGGTGCTGACTTTTAGGCGCGTGATAAACCGTTTGCCCGTGACTCGCCACGATGTCAACGGCTGCCGGGTCAATTTGCCACTCGCGCAGCGCATCCAGGACCATCTGCCCATGCAATCGTCCGATGTATGGATTTAGCAGACACAACTGCTCGAAGTCAATGTGTCGTTTGGCGAAAATGGCCCGGACTTCATCTTTGAAGCCATCGTCATACGGAACCGTCACAAACCGTTCGAGAGTTACGGACGTGGCGGGGCCACTGCCCGTAATGCAACAGAGAGCTATATCGAGGCCATCGAGCGACGTTCCCGACATCAGCCCGATAATTCGGCGTTCGGGTTTTTGACCAATAGTAAACAGATGGTGGAGTTGGTGGTTCATTGTTTTGTCATGCTGACGAAGGAAGCATCTTCGTCGAATTACGGATATGATAGTAGGCGAATAAACACGCTGCTGATGGAGATGCTCTCCTTCGTCAGCATGACGCAAAGCAAATGAATTTCTGGGGCGACGAGCAATTTTCTTTTTTCGAGAGCATTCTGTTTCAGGCGTTGGGGCAGTCGGTGCAGGTGATCGAAGCGCAGTTTCTGTCGGGTGGCAACGTCAATATGACGGCTCAGGTGTTTTCGTCGGAGGGCGTTTTCTTCGTCAAGTGGAGTCACAACGGGCATTATACCACGCCCGAATCCGATGGCACGGCGTATCCGGCTCCGTTCGAGGCCGAAGCGCAGGGGCTTGACCGGCTTCGGCAAACCGACGTACTGCTGATTCCGCAGGTAATTGGCTACGGCGAACACAGCGGTAAGTCGTACCTGATTCTGGAGTACATCGACACCGGCAAACCCGGCCCCGCTTACTGGGAGGAACTCGGACGCGCCCTTGCCGAACTGCATTCGCATACGCGGCCGCTGTTCGGGCTGGATACCGACAACTATATCGGCTCGCTGTTTCAGAGCAACACGCCTACCGCCAGCGGCCACGACTTTTTTTTCGAGCAGCGGCTGCTACCACAGGCCGGCATGGCCCTTTATAAAGGACTGCTCGATAAACCCACTTACGATGCTCTATTGCGGCTGCGTACTCACCTGCCCAGCCTGATTCCAACCGACCGCCCGGCCCTGCTCCATGGCGATTTGTGGTCGGGTAACGTGTTAGCCACCGAAGCGGGAACGCCCGCCCTCATCGACCCTGCCGTCTATTATGGCTTCCGCGAAGCCGAACTGGCGTTCACCAAACTCTTCGGCGGTTTCGACCAGCGGTTTTACGACGCCTACGACGAAGCCTTCCCGCTAAATGACGGTTTCGATGAGCGCGTGGTTCTGTACAACCTCTACCCGCTGCTGGTCCACGTGAATCTGTTTGGCTCCGGCTATGTTAGTGGCGTAGAACGAATTTTGAAGCAGTTCTGAGTTACTAACCCTCACTGCCGATGCGGTGAGGGTTAGTGCGGCTATTATTACCCGCTACATCCCCTTTTATGGAAATCTCTTCTTTCGAGCAGTTTGAGCTGAACCGGCAGTTGCTCAACGCCATCGCCGATTTGGGTTATACCGAGCCGACGCCCATTCAGCAGAAAACCATTCCGATCAGTCTCGGTAACCACGATGTGCTGGGTATTGCGCAGACTGGCACCGGCAAAACGGCGGCTTATCTGCTGCCGCTGCTGATGAAAATCAAGTACGCGCAGGGCAAAAACCCCCGCGCCCTGATTCTGGCCCCCACCCGCGAACTGGCCATGCAGATTGCCGAAGCTGTGCAGCAAATCGGTAAATACACCGATCTGCGCCATGTAGCGTTATTTGGTGGACTGGGTCCCAAAGCGCAGATTGCCCAGCTCGAAACCGGCGTTGATCTGATTATTGCCACGCCAGGCCGGTTGCTGGACCTGTACCGTTTAGGGCACATTGTCCTGAAGGAAATCCGAACGCTGATTTTGGACGAAGCCGATAAGATGATGGATATGGGGTTTATGCCCCAGATTCGCGCCATTTTGGAAGTGATACCCACCAAACGGCAAAACATGCTGTTTTCAGCTACGTTTGGCGGGCGGGTAGAACGGCTGTCGGGCGAGTTTCTGGAAGCTCCCGTGCGGGTGGAGGTGACGCCCCAGGCATCGACTGCCGACATGGTAGAGCAGGTCATCTACGACGTGCCGAACTTCCGTACCAAAATCAACTTGCTCGAATACCTCGTCACGCGCGACGACTTTAAGCGGGGTATCGTCTTTGCCCGTAGTAAAGGTACCGCCGACAACATCTACAGGTTTCTGGCACGGAAAGTGGTTGATCCCGAACAGGTTCGGGTCATTCACGCCAACAAAGGCCAGAATACCCGCATTAACTCGATGGACGCCTTCAAAGAGGGTAATGTGCAGATTCTGGTCGCTACCGACGTGGCCGCGCGGGGTATTGACGTGGCCGACGTGAGCCACGTTATCAACTTCGACGTACCGCTGATCTACGAAGATTACGTGCACCGAATTGGCCGGACGGGTCGCGCCAATCATACCGGCGAAGCCATTACGTTCGTGACGAAGGCAGAGGATTACCACGTGCAGAAAATCGAACGGATTATCCGCATGACGGTGCCGCGCCAGTCGCTGCCGAGAGCGGTGGAGGTGGCCGAAACACCCTTCGATGAAGAACAGTCTATGCTGCGAGAAATAGACGAGCAACGCCGGAAAGACGACCCGACGTTTGCGGGGGCTTTTCACGAGAAAAAGGAAAAAAATCAGTATCCCACCAAAGGGAAACCCCAAATGGGCGTTACCCCAATCAAACGGACAGCTCAGCCAAAAACAGCCGCCAAAAGCACTGGAACGCGTCCAGCGGGTAGTCGCCCAAAAGCGGGCAGGCCGGGCGGGGCAAAAGCAGGCGGTGGTAAACGAACGGGTACCCGGGGTGGTCGGCGGTAATTTGGCCAGGATGTACTAACTTGAATCTCCGGGTCGTTCTACCGGGACAGAAACCCACTGCTCCTCTCTGTGTTATGATGGTTATGCGTTTTCGATTTAAACTGGTGCCGATAAGCCTGCTTGTGCTGCCTGTTCTGGTAATGGCGCAACCAAAGCAGCTTATTACATCCGTCCGAAATAACGCCCCCGTTGCCACTACGCAAGCAGAAAGCCAACCCACACCTGCCGACGGCGGAGCCAACGCTACCCCCAACGAACCCGCTACCGCCGACATAAATACGATGCCGCTCTTTGGCGAACGTGCTAAAACGAGTGAGCAGATCGATCAGGAAATTCGCTTTTTGAACGACTGTGACCGCAACTTTGCCACCCGTCCTGAAGCCAGTAAGTTCTTTACCGACCGCGGCTGGGACTACGTAGCCAGCGGGCAGCTGGATACGGCGGCTTACCGCTTCAATCTGGCCTGGCTGCTGCATGAAAACAACGCCGATGCTTATTGGGGTTTGGGCGTGGTCTCTTACCAGAAAAATCAGTTGCCTGACGCCATCCGAATGCTGAAACGCGGCCTGACCGTGGCCGACAGCAACATTACACTGATGGCCGATCTGGCCACGGTGCAGATCAAATACCATCAGGAACACAACGCCCCCGGCATTCTGACCGACGCCGAAACGACGCTGCAACGTGCTGTGTCGATCAGCCCCAGCGCGTCGGCCTATCAGAAACTATCGCTGATTAATTACCTGAAAGCCGATTACGTCAACGCGTGGTCTTACTTTCATCAGGCCCGCAACCTCGATCTGACCTCGCTCGATCTGGGTTATCTCAGCGACCTGATCGCTAAGCAACCTGATCCGCAGGGTGTGTTCAAATAAGCGGTCAGTTATCGGATTCGTCTTCTTCGATAGCCTTTTTCTTATCGTATTTGAACGTGGTTTTACCTTTCTCGTCCCACTCAGTCACGACGAACGGCTCAAAATCGGCGTCCCACTGATTGCCAGTGTACTGCATAATTCGTGATCGCATTCGTCGCCCGCCAGGGCTGATGGGGTAGTACTGCGTCCAGCGACCTACTTTCACGCCATTATCGTATTTGCCTTCTTCGGCCAGTATTCCGTTTTCATGGAAGGCCATATACGTACCCGTCATGCGGCCATAATCGATGGGGATGATTTCCTTGATTTTTCGATGCGTGGAGTCGTAATAGATTAGTCTGGACTCGGCCAGTGCGCCCTGATGCCACTGCATTTTGTCGATGAGCATAAACTTACTATCGTACTTCTCCCAGCGACCGTCGCGCATCCCGGCGTAATAAAATCCTTCTTCAACGAGGTCGCCGTTCTGGTAGCGTTTATAGGGGCCGTGCAGCAGCAGTCCGGTGCCTTCGTCGCGGATGATGGAACTCGTAACCCGGCCTGACCGCTGAAAATAGCGGAAGACTTCACGCACGTAGGGGAGGGGTTTGGCCGCGTCGTTGTTACGAAGGATATGAAACTCTTCTATGGTGGTCCGGTCGCTACTGCCTATTTTGGTGTAAGCCTTTAAAATGGGTAACCCTTCATATTCGGTTTTCAACAGTTTGGCTTTGCTTTTCTGTGTGGCCCGTTTCTCTTTCAGTTTCTTCACCTTCAGCCCCAGATCAGCCGGTACAATGCCCGACAGATAGGCGTCTTTTTGCTTTTTCAGTGATTCTTTATCAGGAACACCCAGCGTTTTGAGCGAGGAAGACACCGAGCTGAACGACGAAAATGGCGACGCTGCCGCCCCAGACGGGCCCAGTACTGGTTTACTGGCCGTAGTCAGCGCGTCAGGCTGAGTAGTCTGTGCTATTGCCGAACAGCCAAGCAAGAGCAGGAAAGTACCCGTAAGGCAGTAATATGTTGGTTTCAGTGCAATCATAACGAAGCGTAATGATAGGTCGGCGTTGTGTTGTAGTTTTGTAACGGGCAGGTCAGACCCCTTTTTGTAAACGTTTGGGATGCCGCCCTATTTTGTTTCATCGCCGGTACTGACCGGCATTATCTATATCACAACTGTGGAAAAAGAAGCTCGCATCTACGTGGCCGGACACCGGGGCATGGTCGGTTCGGCCCTGGTTCGTAAACTTCAGTCCGAAGGCTTTTCCAACTTCGTTACCCGCACGTCGGCAGAACTGGACTTGCGCAACCAGGCCGCTGTGGCCGATTTCTTCTTGCAGGAACAGCCTGATTATGTGTTTCTGGCAGCTGCCAAAGTAGGCGGTATCTTAGCCAACAACACCTATCGTGCCGAATTTCTGTACGATAA
>JBBRUB010000018.1:0-14641 GCA_038248175.1 Cytophagales bacterium
AGTCAATTGAGACGATATGGGGATAACTGTAATGAGGTTGCCAAGTGATAGATAACTATTGCTTTCAACAATCAGCGCAGGACGGACTTTTTGATATTCGTGGCCCACGCTCGGATCAAAGTCTACAAGCCAAATATCACCTTGCTGATACATTGGGCAGGTTTAAGTAGTAAGTCAATTCATCTTTTGTCAGGAGATCATCTGCCAGATCATGGGCATTGGCAGCTTCTATATCGGCTTCCGCTGCCTGAAAATATTCCGAGAGTTGATGCCGCACTGCGTCCAGAATGAACTGCTGCTTGTCGCCCGGCACTTGCTGCAGGGCTGGTTCAAGATCGTCGGGGATGTGTAATTCGATGACTGTCATAGCTTAAAGATAACATGATTGTGCCATTCAGTAACGCCACCGAAGCCGATAAAATGCCGGACAGAAAGTCGGCTGAATCATCGTGCTTTCTGTCGGAGACGGAGCGAACCCTTATTCACCGACAACTTCGGTCGGGCGAGCCAATGACGAGTCGGTTTTATGCCGCACTCCAAAAACGAGTCTATGCCCGTGTCGAAACCAAAGGCTTGCTTGGCCCTGATGCAACCACCGGCTGGTATTATCCGGCAGCGGAATACCTTTCTGATGCGGCCATGCTGTACGCGCTGCAACCAGACGAACGGCTCGCTAACTGGATTCGTACCGTCACGCTCGACATCGCCCGCACCCCGGCCTATGATTGGGTTGGCCCGGCTTTCCGCGATCACCGTAGCGACGGACCGACCGCCCCGCTGACGGGCCACCTCGAAACGGCGCATTTGTGTTGGGCGTTGAGTGCAGTGTATGACCTGGCCCGCGACGCGTTTGCCGAGTCAGAACAGGCCGAAATCAGGCAGGCGTTAACCGAGAAAGGCATTGCGTTATGTCGGCGATGGGTTGACAAAAACACGCATTTAGCCAATTGGCGGGGTATTTTAACGTCGGGCATACTGGTGGCGGCTGTGGTACTGGGTGCGGCCGGTGAACTGGATGAAGCTTTGGTTGACGAATATGTGGCGGAATGGCAACGGTGCGCCCTGGCGTTCCAGCCCGACGGTTCGTATGGCGAATCGCTGCAATACGGCAATTATCTGGCCTTCGCGCTGATGCTGGCCTACGAATCGCTCGCTCGAACGTACCCGGAAAAAGCCGCTCTGCTCAACGTAGGTACGTATTCTGTCGGTATCCGGTGGGTGGCCAGCAGTATGTTTTACGCCAAACCCTTGTCTGGTTGGAGCATCCACTCCGGGGGCGAACCCCGCGCCCGGTCGGCCAATTTCAACGATAGCGGGGCCACGTTTAGGCCATCGGGCGATTTGTTGCTGCACATCGCGGCCCGAAGCGATTCCGCCGAAGAACGCGGGCTGGCCCGTCATCTATTCGAGACGTATTACGCGCCCGTTCCCACGCAGGGGCCGCACGATCTGGCAACGTTTGGTATGGTCAATGATTGGGGTTTCTTGACCCTGCCATTATTGATCTCTAAAAGTCAGTCGCTTAGTCCTGAACAAGTTAACTTACCGCTGACTCATTCGTTCAGCAACGGCCATGCTTTCATGCGCGATGCCTGGGATGGAAAGACCATTGTAGCGATCAACGGCGGGGGCGATGGACTGCATGGTCCCGGCCACCTGCACGGCGACCTCAGCAGTTTTATCCTCGTCCACAACCGTGAACGGTTGCTGGTTGACCCCGGCCATAGCTGCTACCGGAACCTGATTCATGGCCTGGAAAGCAGTACCCAAACGCACAACACCTGCACTTTCCTCCTACAAGCCGAAACGCTCGGACTACAAGAAGACAAGGCCAAAGCCGTTATGCTGGAGCAGAAAAGCGTACTGCCCCGCCGGTTGTTGGTCAACGGAGTACCCGGCCCGGCGGTTGACCGGAAAAACCACCGATTGATTGCTCAACGCGACGATGTTGTTTCGGTAGTTGGTGCAGAAGTCAGTACGGCGTATGGCGCACCGGTTACTCAGTTTACCCGAATCTGGCTCATGGCAGGTAGCAACGTGGTTTTTGTCATCGACCGAATCGAAGCGTCACAACCCGTCACGACCATGTGGAACTGGCTCGTCAACAACCGCGACGGACAGGCGCAGGTTGACACGCAATCCGATTGCCTGACTATTCGACGCAACGAAGCCGGGATGAAACTCTTTCACCGAAACGTCGGCCCGCTTGGTTCAGGCTGCATCGGCCATCCCGTTTATGGCTATGTGCATGATGCCTATCACGTCGAACCGGCGCAACGGGGCGAAGGAAAACCCGGCAGCGGATTGCTCTATCGTTTCACCGAAACCACGCCAGCCACTGCCCGAACTGTCGTCCACGCCATTGCGCTGGATGAGGCTATCTCGTTGCATCGCTGGGAGTTAGACACGGTTGGCAACTCATTCACCTTGTCGAACGGGCAAAAAAAATGGACGCTCATCGTGCAGGATGAAGCCGCGAATCAGCTTTCGCTGGTGTCGGGGCATGGTCGGCGGTGGGACGTACAGCGGCAAGGCGAAGCCTATTCCTTAATCAGACAACACACGAATGACTAAACCACTCAAAATTACCGGCATCGATCATCCCGGCGTGGCCGCCAACGATGTTGAAATCCTTGCCGATTGGTACTGCGACGTGTTCGGCTACGAAAAGTGGTTTCGCCACGAGAAACCCGTCTGGATGCTCAAAGCGCCGGACGGTACGCTGCTCGAAGTGATGCCGAAAGACGACACCATCCGCCCAACGCGCACCACCTGGACACCCGGCTGGTCGCACCTCGCCCTGCGCGTGGAAAACATTGACGAGGCCATCGCCTTTCTGGATACCAAAAACGTAGCCTGGGGCGGGTCGGTCATCAACGCCATCGGGGGCGGCAAAGTCCGTAACCTCTTCGACCCCGATGGGAATATGTTACAAATTTTAGAACGGGGTTCATTAACGTAGAGACGCGACCCTTCGCGTCTCACATGCGTCAGCAATTGCATTGGCGTACATCCGGCGGCTGAGACGCGAAGGGTCGCCTATAAGACAGACGCGAAGGGTCGCGTCTCTACATGCTAAAAAACTAAAAAAATGAAGGCAATAAAATTTACAGGCAATAAAAACTTTGATCTTCAGGACGTTGATCTTCAGCCGCTTTTGCCCGGCGAGGTACAACTGCGTGTGGCCTATTGTGGCGTATGCGGTACGGATGTCCATATTTATCACGGCGCGATGGCCCACCGGTTGAAACTTCCCCAAGTTATCGGCCATGAAGTTTCGGCCGAAATCGCGGCCCTCGGCGAAGGCGTTGTCGGCTGGCAGATCGGCGACCGGGTGACCGTCAGACCGCTCCAGCCTGGTGCGGAAGATCCGTCTGACAATGGTCTGAAACATATCGGCAAAAACCTGACCTTCATCGGGATCGATTCGCCGGGCGGGATGCAAAGCCATTGGAACGTACCGGCGCACACGCTCCACAGACTGCCCGAAAACCTGTCTTTGAAGTTGGGCGCACTCATCGAACCGCTTGCCGTGGCCTGCCATGATGTGCGGCTGGGCGAACTCAAAGCGGGCGAAAATGTGGTCGTCATCGGTGGTGGCCCCATCGGGATGCTCATCGCGCTGGTGGCCAAACAGACGGGGGCCAATGTCCTGATTTCAGAAGTGAATCCGGCGCGGTTGCAACTAGCCGACTCACTCGGACTGGCGACGGTAAATCCCCGAGAAGCGAACCTCGTGGTCGAAGTAGACCAGTTCACCAACGGCGCCATGGCCGATGTCGTGTTTGAAGTGTCGGGCGTACAGGCGGGCGTTGATGCTATGACGCAGGTAGCGCGGGCGCGGGGCCGTATCGTGATGGTGGCCATCCATGCCGAATCCAAAGCCGTTGATCTGTTCCGGTTCTTCTGGCGCGAACTCCGGCTCATCGGCGCGCGGGTTTATGAACCACAGGATTTCGACGAAGCCATCCGGCTGGCCGCATCGGGCGAGTTACCCCTTGAGCCGTTGATTACGCAGGTTTCGCCGTTGGCCGATGCCAAGTCGGTTTTTGACACCATCGATGCGAATCCGGCAGGGATGAAGTATTTGCTGGCTTGTTAACGAATCTTGTTGCGTTTACGGCTGATTTTCAGCTTGTTGTTGTAATTCAGCCATTAATTGCTCGTGTGCGTTGTTGAACGGTTTTGCCCGAAGTTGTTTATGAAAATCGAACAGGTATTGAAATTTTCCCTTCCGACTACCCGGCGGCTCATCGGGCGCGGAGCAGTCGGTATTTTGTGGTTGGTGGGTGGTGGTTTTTCGATCTGCCTGGCTCAGCCAACCGGAAAAAAAATTGCCGAGCAAGCCGCTGCGAATGGGTCAGTCAGCGCGGGCGACTCGCTGGCGAACGCCCGCAGCCGCATCGAAACGGATTACCTCCGCCGGGCGAATGCAAGCATCGAAAAAATTCGCAAAGGCGATGCCCGTATCCAGTTTACCGATGCGTTGGGCAAGCCGTTGCGGAATGTTTCGGTGACGGTCAATCAGGTTTCCCAGGATTTTCTGTTTGGCAATCTGGTCTTTGAACTGGGCGGATTTTCTTCGGACAAACCACAGGACATGACCCTGTTTAAGGAGCGGTTTAAGGCGTTGTTCAATTTCGCCGTGCTGCCTTTTTACTGGGGTCGCTACGAAAAAAACCCCGGTATGCCCGACTGGAAACGGAATCAGGCCGCCATCGACTGGTGCCGCCAAAACGGGATTACCCTCAAAGGTCATCCGCTCGGCTGGACATCCCCGTCGGGAACACCAAACTGGTTGTTGCGGATGCCGCCGGCCCTGGCCGAGACTGTATATAAAGCCCGGATTGTCAACAACGTAGTGGGCTACAAAGGCCAGGTCGATATGTGGGACGTGGTGAACGAACCTGTCAATACCGTTCCCTGGGAAACGGCCATGCGGGACACGGCCAACACCAACGATTTCCGGTATGACGTAAAAAATGTATCGGTCGATACCATCGCTCCCTGGGTTGAGAAATCATTTAAATGGGCCCACGAGGCCAATCCTGATGCCCATTATGTTCTGAATGAATATTTTACGCTGGCGATTCCCGGGGTCAGAGCGCGTTTTTATCAATTGCTCAAGATATTGAAAGCCCGGAATACGCCCATCAGCGGTATCGGGATTCAGGCCCACGAACCGCGCGAGATGTGGTTTTCGCCCGTCGAAATGTATAAAACCTTCGATTTGTACGGGGAATTTGGCTTGCCAATTCACATCACCGAATTGATTCCGCAGTCGTCGGGCAAGGCCATCACCGGCTGGCGAACCGGCATCTGGACCGAAGCCGCACAGGCCGAATTTGCCGAACAGTTTTACACCCTCGCCTACGGTCATCCGGCCATTGCGTCGATCAACTGGTGGGGCTTGTCCGACAAGAATATTTGGCTGAAAGGCGGTGGTTTGCTGGACGAAAGCTACAATCCCAAGCCTGTTTATACCGCCCTGATGAAGCGAATTAAAACCGACTGGATGACCAAAAACGTGAGCCTGACCACCGATAAAACCGGAACCGCTTCGTTCCGGGGCTTCTACGGAACCTATCAAATGACCATCAGGAAAGCGGACGGCAGTCAGCAGGTTATGGATATTCATCTGCGCGAAAAAGCAGCCAATCAATGGTCATTCGTGCTGTAGTGTCTTACAAAACGGCCCGTAACTGCCTGACCGGCAACGTGTTGATACCGATGCAGCGTTCGTCGGTCCTGAAACCATTCACCATCATGGCGCCCTCGGCCAATCCGGTTTGGGATATTTACAACGGCGAATTACGGCGGGATGTCAGCATGTTTCCGTGGTGGAACCACTGGCCAGCCGCCCAGAAAGCCCCGGATGGCCGCTGCGCGATGGATGCCGATTATGCCTCGCACTCCCCGCTGTCGCACGCCAATTGGGACTCCTATCCGCAAACCGAAAACTCCATGACGAAGGCGATGCTGCACGGCCTGATCGAGTCGTCGAACCGGGGTAGCATAGCCGAAGATTTAGCGTCACGGGCGACATCATGGACCAGTCCCGCCAAACTGAAATTAACCAATGCCAACTCATTTTCGGGTGGCGATTACTTCGGCAAAGAATTAGACCCCAACCTGTTGAGAATTTATCTACAACCCTCATGAAAAAAATTGCTCTCGCTTTTCAGTGCTTATTACTATCAGTATTCGGTCTGGTAGCCAACGCTCAGACAGTTACCTCGCCCGACCGCGCTATCAGCGTAACGGTCAATGTCGGCAGCCGGACCAGCTATGATGTGGGATATGGGCAGCAGTCGGTTGCCCGTCAAAATCAATTGTCGTTGACGCTTGCCGATGGGCGGGTGTTGGGCGTAAACGGTAAAGTGGTCAAAAGAAGCACACGCACCGTTTCGCAATTGGTGAAGCCGTTGTACGGGATGGCTTCGGAATACAGCGATTCGTTCAACGAATTAACGATTCAGTTTAAAGAGAATTTCTCGGTCGTATTTCGGGTCTATAACAGTGGCGTGGCCTATCGGTTTGCGACGCAATTGCCGGGCAAAATCAAGGTAAAAGACGAACTGGCGGAGTTTAATTTTACCAATGCCACCACGGCCTGGATGCAGAGCGGGAAAGGGCATAATTTTTATGAAAATCCGTATAAACAGCAGCCCTTCTCGACGCTGACCGATGGCCGGATGGCGTGTTTGCCGTTTCTGGTTGATGCGCCCGTCAGAGCCGCTATTCTGGAAACCGACCTGCACGATTATCCGGCTATGTTGCTGACAACGACTGGTAATGCCGGCGTAAAAGGGCTGTTTATGCCGGTTGTGGTGAAGGATTCGGTGAGCGGGGGAAATCATTTTGAGCGGACTCCGTATGAGCTTGCCGACTACATAGCCGAGACCGACGGCACCCGGAGTTTTCCCTGGCGGATACTGGTGGTGGCCAAAGAAGACAAAGATTTACTGTACAACAACCTGACGTATCTGCTGGCAAGCGAGAGCAAAATTGGCGCGGCCGGCGTTCCGGATGCGTCGTGGGTGAAACCCGGCAAAGTGGCCTGGGACTGGTGGAACGCCGTGAACCTGACCGGCGTGGATTTCAAAACCGGCTACAACACCGAGACCTACAAATACTTCATCGACTTTGCGGCCCGCAACCACATCGAGTACGTCTTGATGGACGAAGGCTGGAGCGACCAGTTTGACCTGCTGAAACTGAACGATGGCTCGGTAAAAACCAACGACGGAATCCGGCTGCCGGCAAATCTGGATATGCCCGCCATTTTTGCGTATGCCAAACAGAAAAATGTGGGTGTGGTGCTGTGGTGCGTCTGGCATACGCTGGACCGGCAAATGACCCAGGCCCTCGACCAGTTTCAGACATGGGGCGTAGCCGGGGTGAAAGTGGATTTTATGAGCCGGGATGACCAGTATCTCATCAATTTCTACGAACGGCTGGCCAAAGAAGCCGCCAACCGAAAAATGCTGGTTGATTTTCACGGCTCGTTCACCCCCAAAGGGCTGGAACGGGCTTATCCTAACGTCATCAACTACGAAGCCGTGCAGGGGCTGGAATGGAATAAATTTTCGGACCTCGCTACGCCCGAAAATGCGGCCCATACGCCTTTCATTCGGATGCTGGCCGGGCCAATGGACTACACGCCGGGGGGAATGCACAACGCTACCAAAACCGACTGGCGAATGGTATCTGCCCGGCCCATGACGCAGGGCACGCGTTGCCAGCAACTCGGCATGTTTACCCTGTTTTATGCCCCGCTGGAGATGCTGGCCGACGCGCCCACCGCCTACGAAAAAGAGCCGATTATCCTCAACTATTTAGCCGCCATGCCAACCGTTTGGGACGCGACAGTACCGCTGGACGGTAAGATTGGCGATTATGCCGTAATGGCC
Source organism: Cytophagales bacterium (assembly GCA_038248175.1). GTDB lineage: Bacteria > Bacteroidota > Bacteroidia > Cytophagales > Spirosomataceae > Spirosoma. The sequence goes on from JBBRUB010000018.1 coordinate 7,914, forward strand.
CGCCGGAAAGGAACGACCTGGCACGTGGGTGGTATCAACGACTATACGCCCCGGAAAATGACGGTGAAATTCGACTTTCTGGATGCGGGATCAACGTACACTGCTGAGTTATTTCTGGATGGTCTCAATGCGGACCGAATCGGCGATGATTACCAGCATCTAACCAGGAAAATAGCGAAAGGCGATGTGCTGGAAGTAAACATGGCTCCTGGTGGCGGGTTCGCGTTTAAGCTCGAAAAACAGTCAAACTAAGCCGTAAACATCCGGGCTTATAACCCGCCCCCGGCCAATTTATTAAATCCGAAAAGCTGGGTGTGGGCGATACCTTCACAGTCGGCAGAAAAATTACCGAAGTCGTATGAAAAATCTCCTGGCGATCACTGCCTTTCTCCTGCTTACCGTTGCGGCTCAGGCGCAGACGACCAAACGGCTGTACATCGCCAACGACGACCATACCGATTATATGTGGACCGCCGACGAAGCCAAATACGATTCGGCCTTCGTGCAGATGCTCGATTACTACCTTCGCCAAATTGACTCCACGCGCAACGAACCGGCTGATTTTCAGGCCCGCTTTAACTGCGATGGCAGCTACTGGCTCCGCTCGTATCAGAAATACCGTTCGCCCGCTCAGTTCGACCGGCTGATGGGGGCCATCCGGTCGGGGCACATCAGCAGCCCGCTCAATATGCTCGTGAACACCTACGGGGCGCAACCTGCCGAGGCCGTTTTGCGGGGGATGTTCTATGCCGGGAAGCTGGAACGACAGTACAATTTGCGGTTTCGGCTGGCGCAAACCATGGAAAATAATACGATTCCGTTGGGTTTGAGTTCGCTCTGGGCCGGGTCGGGCGTGAAATACAGCTACAAAGGCATCGGTGGCTACGGCAGTCAGATGACGTATCCGTACCGGGCCAACCGCCGGCAGCAACTCTATCGGTACACCGGCTTAGACGGGTCGGGCGTGTTGACGAAGTGGTATGACTATCCCGACGAAAAGAGCGCGTTTGGTGGCTATGCCGAATGTCGCTTTTACCCCCAAAAGCGGCCCGTCAGCCAAACGACTGAAATTGAGCAGGTTATTGACAAGCTGGATGCCTACTGCAACACGCCCCGGTATCCGTTTGCGGTGGCCGGGGCTTTCGGTTACGGCTGGGACGACCTCGCCACGCTTGTGTCGCCCCCGTTCCTGACAGCCGCCCGCAACAAAACCACCGATACCCGCCAGGTGCGCGTCTCCAACGAAGTCGATTTTTTTGAGGATGTAGAACGAACGTATCCCAACCTGCCCGCCGAATCGGTGAGTTACGGCAACGAATGGGATATTTACTGCGCGTCGATGAACGAAACAACGGCCCGCATCCGGCGGTCGGTCGAAAAGCTCCGCGCTGCCGAAGCCCTGGCCTCGGTCGTGGCCTTGCGCCAGCCCGGTTTTGCGGACGGACTTAGCCCGGCGCGGGCGTTGGCCTGGGAAGCGTTGGGTATGTATTGGGAACACAACTGGACCGCCGATGGGCCCGTAGCCCGGCCCCTCCGGGCGGCCTGGCAGAACAAATTGCAGCGGAACCTGACGAGCTATGTCGATACGCTCCACGACCTGTCGGCCCGGCAGTTGGGCAGTCAATTGGCGAAAGCCGCAATGCCCCGTTTTTACGTGTTCAACCCCCTGAGCTGGACCCGAAACGACGTTGCTGATGTGCTTTACGACAAACCGGAGCCGATAAAGGTGATTGACGTGGCTACGAATAAAGAGGTTGTCAGTCAACGGATTATCAAAGGCGGACAGTCGTTTCTACGCATCTGGGCGGAGAGCATTCCGTCCGTTGGTTACCGGGTATTCGAGATTCGGCCGGGGCAACCGATGGCCAAAGCGGTGGCCGCAACGGTTTCCGGGTCAACTATTTCTAATCAATTCTACCGATTAACGCTGAGTCCGTCGGGGGCGATTACGGAATGGATTGACCGAAAAGCCGGGAATAAATCGCTGGTTTTGCCCGGCAAAGCCCTCAATGACCTCGGCGCAACCAACCTGCTGGCAGGAACCCTGACGGTCGAGAATCAGGGCGCGGTGTCGGTCACGCTCAAAGCCGTTTCCAACGACCCGGTGCTGCATACCGTCCGGCTGACCCTCTTTGCCAACAGCCGCCCCGGCGGACCGGCCCGCATTGACATCGAGGACAGTATCGGGGTCAATTTTGCCAACGTCCGCACCTGGTCGTTTGCTTTCAACCTCAAAAACCAGACGACCCGCCACGAAGAAGTTGGCGCGGTGATTACGGCCCGGAAAGAAACGCGGGGCGGGCATTATGCCGCGCAGAACGCCCGCTTGGACTGGCAGACGTTCAACCACTTTGCCGACATGAGCGAAGCCGGATACGGTGTAACGCTGTCCAATCAGGATTGCAGTTTTTTCAAACTCGGCGAAAGCAGCGTTGATTCGCTTTGGGAAGATTCGCCGGTGTTGCACGCGCTGGCGGGCGGTCAGGTGGATAAAAAACTCGAAGACGGTGGCTACATGGGCATTTTCAACCAGAACGGCCAGAAGACCTTCCGCTACCACTTCGCCCTGATGAGCCACCAAACCGCCTTCGATGCAACGGCGGCTATGAAATTTTCGCTCGAACATCAGAATCCGCTGGTAACGGGCTGGATTACAGGCAACCGGAACACTAATCCCGGAACCACGTTTTCGCTGTTGAAAACCGGCGTGTCCGATGCAAATTCGTCCGGGGTGCTGCTGTGGAGCCTGAAACCAAGCGAAGACGGAATGGACAACGGCCTGATTGCGCGGTTCTGGAACGTGAGCGGTAAAGCTGTTTCGCCCACGCTGACCGTGGCGCAACCCATCCGGCGGGCGTGGCAAACCACCCATATCGAGACCAACGAACGCCCGCTAACGCCCGCCAACGGACAACTGAAACTCGATTTCCGCGCCCATCAGATCAATACCTACCGGCTTCAGTTTTAGGCACTTTAGTCAATCAATCCCATGAAACAACTCGCCATCGGTATCGACATTGGGGGCACCCGCACCAAGATGGGACTGGTCGATCTGGTTGCCGGGCAAGTGCTGGACACGTTGATTTACCCCACCGAAACGACGGATGCAGCCCGCTTCGAGCAAACCATTGGGGCGGCCATTGCCACTTTCCAGGCCATGGCAACCGCAACGCAGCGAACGGTGGCGGGCGTTGGCATCGGCGTATCGAGCTTCGTTTCTGCCGACGGCACCGTTGACTCCACGTATGGGTTTATGCCGTTTATGGACCACTATCCGCTGGCAAAACGCATTGAAACCCGGTTTAACATACCCTGCCGGGTCGATAACGATGCGCGGCTGGTGGCCTTGGGCGAGGCCGTTTTTGGGAAAGGACGCGGCTTCAGGCGGGTGCTGGTGCTGACGCTCGGCACCGGGCTGGGCGTTGGCTTCGTCATCGCCGGTCGGTTGGAAGGGCGGTTGCCCTACGGTCATATGGGCGGCCACATAACGGTTACGGCAAACGACGAACGCTGTTACTGCGGCAAAACCGGCTGTTTGGAATCACTGGTGTCGGCAACGGGGCTTGTTCGGGCGGCTGAACGGCTGGGCTGGTCGGCGAACTATCCCGGCCTGCCGTTGACCGCCGAGCAGGTATTCCGACAAAGCGAAGCCGGCCATCCCGATGCCAGACGGTTGGTTGATCAATTAGTGGCTTACCTGAACATGGGGATCGATAACTACATCAACCTCTTTGCCCCCGACATCATTATTCTGGGCGGTGGCGTGGCAAAGGGGCTAAAACCCTACATTTCTGACTGGCAGAACCCGAACCTGTTACGGCCTTTCACCACCTACCAGGTTGTGATTGAGACGTCAACGCTGGACGAACAATCGGGTATTTTGGGCAGCGCACTCTTGTTTACCGATGAAATATAAACCTGAACCCTGGATACTGTACTCGATAGCTGCGGCCTTTTTCTGGGGCTGCTGGGGCGTGGTCGCCAAGCTAATTTCGGATACCGTCAGTCCGTTTACCAACCACGTTCTGTTCAGCGCGGGTATGCTGCTGACGTTGCCGCTCGTGCTGAAAAAAATCCGAACCGAGTCCCCAAATCGCCGGGGCATTATCTGGGGACTTGTGGCGGGGGTGCTGGCGGTGACGGGCAATGTGGCTGTTTACAAAGCCTTTAGCGAGGGCGGTCTGGCGGCCATCGTGATTCCGGTGACGAATCTGTATCCGCTCGTGACCATCGTGATTGCGCTGCTGGTCTTCCACGAAAAACTGAACTGGCTCAATGCCATCGGTATGCTGCTGGCTATCCCCGCCGTACTCGTGCTGTCGGGCGAATTGCTGCTGTTTGATGATCCTGCCGCTTTTTTCCGCACCATCGGGCTGCATTCGTGGCTGCTGTATTCCTTCGTCGCGTTGTTTTTCTGGGGCGTATTCAGTGCCGCCCAGAAAGAGACGACCAACTTTGTCTCGGCAGAATGGTCTTACGTCAGTTTTATTGGTTCGTCTGTGCTGATTGCCCTGGTGTTTATCGGACTTGGCCTGGCCGATTTTGCACTGTCCGGCAAAACGCTGGCCCTGGGTTCGCTGGCCGGGATACTGAATGGTTTGGGCGTACTGGCAAGTTTTGCGGCTTACAGTGCAGAAGGCAAAGCGTCGAAAGTCACGACAATCGCCGGGTCATTGCAGCCCGTTTTTACGATTATGCTGGCCTTTATCTTCCTGTCTGAACGGCTTTCCTGGCTTGAATTCATGGGCATAGTATTGGCTATTGTCAGTGCGCTGGCCTTATCCTACGAGTCCGTAAAATCTAAACTCCCGTCGGTACCTGATCCGGCCTAAAACTCTCCCTCGACATAAGCCAATGAACGCCATCCTGAACGAAATTTTAGAAATCCCGCACCGGGCCATGGCCGTGCTGAACAGTCCGGTTGCCCCGCTGCCGTTGCACGTACCGTATCTGGGCATGGGATCGTCGTATTTTGCCCCCCTCGCATTCAAATACATGGGCGTACCGATTTATCCCGAACTGGCCTCGGAATACGTTTACTACCTGGCTCAGGGTGAAGTTTCTCCATTGGCCGTCATCCTGTCGCAGTCGGGCCGAAGCAGTGAGGCTTTGTGGTGCCGATCCCTGTTTGAGCAGTATGTAGCGGTCTCTAATTATACCGACAGCGACTTGTGTACCGCCCCGAATGTGTCTGGTGTGCTGCCCATTCTGGCGGGGGAAGAGCATTATTCATCGTCGAAAACATACATCAACACCCTCATCGCCCTGTTCAGCGGATTTAGCTTGCCAGTTGCGGCATCCGTCGAACGCCTTGCCCGTGAGTTCAGTCAGTATCAGGAGCAGGGCGAACAATTAGCGAACGATGTGTTTGCGCTACTACGCCAACAGCCGATTCATGGGATATACGTCACGGGCAGCGGTCCCAACATCGCCACCGCCTGCCAGGCTGCGTTAATCCTGAGTGAAAGCACCAAGCTGGCCGTTCACGGTTTGCCGATGGCACAGTACGATCACGGCCCCAAAGAAACGGCCCAAAACAGCATCGTTATTCAGATTCTGGCCAACGGTGCCGCCTATAAACGTACCCGTCGCCTGTCGGAAACGGTTGCCGGGGCCGGTGCCCACGTGTTTACGGTTGATGCTCCGGCTGTACCCGAGAATTTGTCTATTCTGCACACCATCATTCCGTTCAATTTCATGGCATACTATCTGGCCCTGAAACTAAACATCAGCGATACATTCGTGGTGGGCGGGAAAGTGACGGAAGCGGTCTGACAACCGCCATTGGTCTATTTATTTAACGTGAATTATGGATAATTTTTTCATAATCCGTTGACAATCAATGGAAAGCCTATGGGATTATCCATAATTCACGTTTATTTAGTGAGCAATGTCTCGATCTCTTCCAGTGATTTGCCCTTCGTTACGGGCATCCGTACACGCACAAACAGGAAGTAGATGAAGCACGAGTGAATTGCAAAAGGCGAAGGGCGAAATATGAAGGGTGAATCTGCTGTGGAAAACGTTCACCCTTCACAATTTACTTCAGTGCTACGTCGGCTTCTTTGGCGAGAAAATCGGCTCCTTCTTCAGACAGGCCAGCGGCATCCCAGGCCAGCAGGGCCTCGTTCGGGACGATATCAATGGGCGTAATGCTCGATAATGACGACGCCGAATCGTTGTAGCCGATGTTGGAAGCCCGGTTGTAGCACGAGATCATTGACCAGCGGGCTTTGTCCGACAGGTTGGCTTCTGAGCGGTGAAGAATGTTGCTGTGGAAAAACAGGACATCGCCCGCTGTCAGCTCCACGTAAACCAGCTCCATCGTTTTCAGGGCCAGGTCCACGTAGCGCTGGAATGCGCCCACTTGCTCACCCGCAAACCCGTGCTCGACGCGGCCCATTTTGTGCGAACCTTTGATGACTTGCAGGCAACCGTTTTCCTGATTCGCATCGGTAATAGCCACCATGACCGACATCATCTGATCGGGCAGCAGGAACTCGTTTTTATACCAGTAGCCGTAATCCTGATGCCACTCCCAGGCACCACCCACGCGGGATTCTTTCTGCATGAGTTTGGAATGGAAATGGCACACTTCTGCCCCGTCGCCGTCGCTGTTTTTATCAAGCAGCGCATCGGTAGCGTCCACCAATCGTTTGCTGCGGGTCAGCAAGCCGTAGGTGTCGTTGCCGGGCTTGTACCAGAGCAACAGTTTGCTCCGTTTGCCC
>JBBRUB010000019.1:0-14277 GCA_038248175.1 Cytophagales bacterium
ACCCTTAAACCTGTAAAAGCCACGTGGGTTAGTCTCTTTCTAATATATTCTAATTTCCTTCTCATACCGTTCTAACGTCCTGGTGGTTGCTTTGTGTCAACGAAACACAGACACAAGCGATGCAACGCCGGAATTTTCCATCTATTCTGCTCTACGGCTTTGGGCTGGCATTGGCTCTTTCGCTGCTGTTCAATGGATTTTTGCTGTTTGAACAAGGCCGCCAGCGCAACATGTACGAATACGAAATAGTCGGCTTAGGCCATCCGGCGGATCTCGTGGTTTGGCAACAGCAGCTTTCGGATTGCAAACGAGCCAATGAACAGAAAGACAGCCTGATTAACCGATTAGCGCAGCTACCCAGCGTACCTCCGGGTCAACTAGGTACTGCCCAACGAACTGTTTCTAAATAGTATCTCCCTCAAAAATTAAACCACTTAGTAATCAGCCATGGGCAATAAAATCAATATAAATAGAACGCTTATACTTCTGAGCTTAGGTACCCTTTTGGGCAACATCGGCTGTTCGTCGCACGCAGAAGAAAAGAAAGAGGAAGAGGTTAAGTATCTGGTGACCAGCCCGCTAAAGCGAGACACTACGGTTACTAAAGATTATGTGTGTCAGATCCACGCCATCCAGCACATTGAACTGCGGGCTTTGGAAAAAGGCTACCTGCAAAAGATTTCGGTAGATGAAGGGCAGTTCGTAAAACAGGGGCAACTCATGTTTCAAATCATGCCCATGATTTACAATGCGGAGCTGCAAAAATCACAGGCAGAAGCGAACTATGTCGGCATTGAGTACCAGAATACGAAGCTGCTGGCCGACAGCAATATCGTATCAAAAAATGAACTGGCCCTGGCGAAAGCGAAGTTTGACAAAGCAAAAGCCGACGTATCACTTGCCTCGGCTCACCTGCAATTCACGTCAATCAAGGCCCCGTTTAGCGGTATTATGGATCATTTTCAGGTACGGCAGGGCAGTCTGCTTGACGAGGGTGCTCTGCTGACAACGCTATCCGACAACAGCAAAATGTGGGTGTACTTCAACGTTCCTGAAGCCGAATACCTGAATTTTAAAACCCACGCCAATCAGGATAATATGAAGAACGTCACCCTGGTGATGGCGAACGAGCAGCTTTTCCCGTATCCGGGCGTGGTGCAAACTATTGAAGCTGACTTCAATAACGAAACTGGTAACATCGCATTCAGGGCCACATTTCCCAACCCTAAAGGCCTGCTGCGCCACGGCGAAACTGGTAATATCCGTATGACGGTTCCGCTTAAAAACGCCCTGATCATCCCGCAGAAAGCCACCTTCGAAGTGCTGGAGAAGAAGTATGTATATGTGATAGACAAGAACAACGTGGTTCGGTCAAGAGAGATCACTATTGCCGCCGAAATGCCTCACATTTTCGTGGTGAAATCGGGCCTGAATATCGATGACCGGATTCTGCTGGAAGGCTTACGGCAGGTTAAAGAAAATGAAAAAATACAGACCAAGTTCGAGCAGCCTAATGCGGTTATTTCGCATTTGAGCCTGTATGCCGAATAAGGGATTTATCCAACTAAGACATGTTTAGTAAATTCATACGCCGACCCGTATTCGCTATTGTAATATCGGTCATGATCGTTTTTGTGGGTACACTCGCGATCACGAGCTTACCTATCTCTCAATTCCCCGACATTGCCCCCACAACGGTCAATATCTTTATTGCCTACCCCGGTGCCAGTGCCGACGTCCTGGTGAAATCTACGCTGATTACCCTGGAGCAGGCTATCAACGGGGTTCAGGATATGCGGTATATCGCTACCGACGCAACAAGCGCGGGTGAGGCCACCCTCCGCATTATTTTTGAGCCGGGTACAGACCCCAACGTGGCCGTTATCAGGGTGAAAACCAGGGTAGACCAGGTCATGCCGCTTCTGCCCGAACTGGTTCAGCGCGAAGGGGTTATTATCTCGCCCGTTCAGCCCAGTATGCTGATGTATGTCAACCTCTATTCCAAAGAAACGAGTATTGATGAAAAATTCCTGTTCAACTACGCTACCGTTAAAATGATCCCTGAAATTCAGCGGACCAAAGGGGTAGCCAGGGCACAGATATTGGGTAGTCGGCGGTATGCCATGCGCGTTTGGTTGAACCCCGAACGGATGCGGGCCTACAGCATCTCCGTCGAGGAGGTGATGAAGGCCATTGGCGAGCAAAGTATTATTGGTCGGCCCGGACGGATCGGGCAAAGTTCGGGTATTGCGGCTCAGTCGCTGGAATATGTGCTTACCTACAAGGGCCGGTATAACAAGCCGGAAGAGTATGAAAATATCATTGTCCGGGCCAATTCGGCGGGTGAAAGTATCCATTTGAAGGATATAGCTAAGGTTGAGTTAGGCAGTGAATTTTTTGATATCTATTCCAATCTGGATGGCCATCCGTCGGCAGCCATTGTATTGCGGCAAAACTATGGCAGTAATGCCAGTGATGTTATTGCCGAAGTAAAGAAGAAGCTCGATATCATGAAGGCTTCTTTCCCGCCGGGTGTTGACTATAAAATCAGCTATGACGTATCCAACTTCCTCGATGCCTCTATCGAGCAGGTAATCGATACGCTGCGGGATGCGTTTATCCTGGTAGCCCTGGTGGTTTTCCTATTCCTGGGCGACTGGCGTTCCACGCTGATTCCGATTTTGGCGGTTCCTGTATCGCTGGTCGGGGCGTTTTTTGTTATTCAGTTTTTCGGCATCTCCATCAACCTGATTACGCTCTTTGCCCTGGTGCTGGCCATTGGTATTGTGGTGGATGACGCCATTGTGGTGGTGGAAGCCGTGCACGCTAAAATGGCCGACAAACCTCATCTGACACCCTTCGGGGCGGTTAAAGAAGTGCTTGGCGAGATCAGTGGGGCCATTATTGCCATTACGGCCGTTATGGTGTCGGTATTCCTGCCCATCTCCTTCATGTCGGGTCCGGTGGGTACGTTCTACCGGCAGTTCTCGATCACCATGGCCAGTTCCATTGTGATTTCGGCTCTGATCGCCTTGACGCTGACACCCGTGCTGTGCGCCATGCTGCTGAAAAACCACAATGGCCATCCCCCCAAGAAAAATGTGTTGAGTAGAGCACTCGACGGCTTCAACCGGGGGTTCGACAACATGACGGGCTGGTATGTTGGCCTGCTGAAATTAATTGTGAATCGGCGGGTCGTGACGTTCGGCGTGTTAATAGCGTTCTGTGCCGGTATTGTAGTCGTGAATAAAATACTGCCGGCCGGCTTTATTCCGAATGAAGACCAGAGTACGATTTATGCCATTATTCAGACGCCACCGGGCTCTACGCTCGAAAAAACCAACGAGGTTTCCCGACGGCTCCAGAAAATTTGCGAAGGTGTTCCGGGTATCGAATCAATCTCCTCACTGGCCGGATACGAGATCATGACCGAAGGGCGGGGTTCCAATGCCGGTACCTGTCTGATCAACCTGAAAACCTGGTCGGAGCGTGATAAGAACGTGAAGGAGATTATGGAAGAGCTGGAAGTAAAAACGAGAGGCCTTGGGGCCACCGTCGAATTCTTCGAACCACCCGCCATCCCCGGCTTTGGTACGTCGGGTGGTTTTTCGATGCGTTTGCTGGACAAAACGTCGGATACGGACTACGCTGAGTTTGATAAAATCAATAAGCAGTTCATGGAGAACCTGGGCAAGCGTAAAGAGCTCACTGGCTTGTTTACCTTCTTTGCCGCCAACTATCCGCAATACGAATTGGAAATTGACAACAAGCTGGCCATGCAGAAGGGCGTGTCGATCGGAAAGGCTATGGACAACCTCAATATCCTGATCGGTAGTACTTACGAACAGGGCTTTATTAAGTACAACCAGTTCTTCAAGGTGTACGTCCAGTCTGACCCCAGTTTCAGGCGGTTGCCCACCGATCTGTTAAAGCTTTTTGTGAAAAACGATGCGGGCGAAATGGTGCCTTACTCGTCGTTCATGAAGCTTAAAAAAGGACAGGGGCCCAACGAGATTACCCGGTTCAATTTGTACAATTCGGCCGCTATTCAGGGGCTTCCCGCCAAGGGCTTTACCACGGCCGATGCCATACAGGCTATTCGGGAGGTTTCGGCCAAAACATTGCCAAGAGGGTACGATATCGCGTTTGAAGGCCTTTCTTATGACGAATCTATCCGGGGCAATGAGTCGCTGTTTGTGTTCCTGATCGTGTTGGCCTTCGTGTATATGGTGCTGGCCGCGCAGTACGAAAGCTTCATCATTCCGTTGGCCGTGGTGTTCTCGCTGCCGGTTGGGGTGTTTGGTTCCTTTTTGCTGCTGAAGCTGATGGGGCTGGAAAACAACATCTACGCTCAGATCGGCCTGATTATGCTGGTGGGTTTGTTGGGTAAAAACGCCGTACTGATCGTTGAATTTGCCGTTCAAAAACGCGCGCAGGGAGCCACCATTCTGGAAGCCGCCATTGAAGGGGCCAGGGTACGTTTCCGGCCTATCCTGATGACCTCGTTCGCGTTCGTTGCCGGGCTTATTCCGTTGATTAGTGCGTCGGGTGCCGGTGCCATTGGTAACCGTACTATTGGTGCGTCGGCAATGGGCGGTATGCTGTTCGGTACCATTTTCGGGGTCATCATCATCCCCGGCCTGTACTACATCTTTGGCAGTTTGGCCGATGGCCGGCAGCTGATCAGAGATGAAGAGGAGCATTCGTTAACCGAAGGCCTGGTTCATTCGGTCGATGTTTTTCCACAACCAGAACAAGTTGAAATCTATGAGCAATAAACGACTGATATACTGGGCAGGGACTGCATTTGTGCTTTCCCTGCTTACTACCGCCTGTAGCATTCCGCGCCTGGCCTTAAAATCGGAGAATAAATCCGTGCCGACGAGTTATTCCAACTCGCAGGATTCGACCAACATCGGAAAGACACCCTGGCGGGATTATTTCACCGATCCTTACCTCTATGCCCTCATCGACACAGCCCTGCACAACAACCAGGAACTGAACATCACGCTTCAGGAAATTCAAATTGCCAACAACGAGGTACTGGCCAGAAAGGGAGCGTATTTGCCCTTTGTTAATCTGGGGGGTGGAACAGGAATCGAAAAAGTACCTCGTTACACCAGCAAGGGAGCCAGCGACGCATTAACTGAAATAAGACCCGGTAAAGAAACGCCAGAAGTACTACCCAACAATTACCTGGGGGCCTTTGCGACCTGGGAGGTTGACATCTGGCATAAGCTGCGGAACGCCCGCAAATCGGCGGTGGCCAGCTACCTGGGTTCCGTAGAAGGCAAAAACTTCATGGTGACAAACATCGTCTCCGAAATTGCTAACAGCTATTACGAGCTAATGTCGCTCGATAATCAGTTAGACATCATACAACGGAACCTTGTCATTCTCAATAATGCGTTATCTATAATCAGGCAGGAGAAAGAAGCCGCCAAAGTAACCGAACTCGCCGTGCGCCGGTTTGAGGCTGAGGTGCTGAAAACGAAGAGTTTGCAGTATGATATTCAGCAAAATATTGTCGAGACCGAGAATCGAATCAATTTTCTGGTGGGGCGGTTTCCGCAACGCGTTGCCAGAAATTCCCCGAATTTCAACAACTTAGTACTGAATGCAATGTCGGCGGGGATACCGGCGCAACTGCTCGAAAACCGGCCCGATGTCCGGCGGGCCGAACGAAACTTACAGGCGGCTAACATAGACGTTGGTGTGGCGCGGGCCAATTTTTACCCGACTTTAAACATCACCGCTTCGCTGGGGATAATGGCCTACAATCCACTCCTCTTATTCAATACGCCCCAGTCGATAGTAGCGTCGCTGCTTGGCGATTTGACCGGGCCTATTATCAACAGGAATGCCATCACAGCCCAGTACCGCAGTGCCAGTGCGCGGCAAATACAAGCCGTTTATAATTACGAACGAACGGTGCTGAATGCGCACATCGAGGTAGTCAATCAGTTGTCGAACATCAACAATCTGGCGAGCAAATACACCACAAAAAGCAGCCAGGTGGATGCGCTGGTTCAGTCGACAAACATCTCGCTCAAATTGTTCACCTCCGCCCGTGCCGACTATATGGAAGTGTTGCTGACCCAGCGCGATGTACTGGAAGCGCGGATGGAACTGGTAGAGACCAAAATGCGGCAGTTGAACGCCACTGTCAACACCTACCGGGCATTGGGTGGCGGCTGGCGATAAAGTGAGAAAGTACGCAGAGCTAACAATACCAACATGCCACAAAGGGCTCATTCGAAAGGATGAGCCCTTTGTGCGTAACGGAAACCGTGTACTAGTTGCTCGAAAGGTACATTCCAGAGCACGTAGAAATCGTTTTTGGGTTATCAGGGCAAATGCGGGTTAGAAAGTGGGACTTCTTTCCTTTTCTGATCAGCGGATGATCGTATTGTATCATTCCCCGTAATCCTTTGTCTTCATGAAAACGTCACGCAGAGATTTTTTACGAAACTCGGCCCTTACGGCGTCGGGTGCCGGGCTGATAAGTTTGCCCACGGTTGAGGCTATTGCCAGCCATCGGAAACCAGTGTCGCCCAATGCCAAGCTCCAGATTGGCGTGATTGGCTGCAACGGCATGGGTTGGTCGGACCTGCGCTCACACCTGCTACTCAGCGATGTACAGTGCATCGCGCTGGCCGATGTGGATCAAAGCGTACTCGACAAACGGGCGGCCGATGTCGAGAAAATGCAGGGTACTCGTCCGCAGCTTTTCAAAGACTACCGGAAGATGCTCGAAAACAAGGCGTTAGATGCAGTAATCATCGGTACGCCGGACCACTGGCATTGCATGGCCATGATCGACTCGCTCGCGGCTGGCAAGCATGTGTATTGCGAAAAACCCCTCGCCAACAGTATCGAAGAGTGTAATCTGATGCTGGGTGCGGCCAAACGATACAATAAAATTGTGCAGATCGGACAGTGGCAGCGGAGCGGCTCTCACTACGAAAAAGCCGTCGAATACGTCCGTTCGGGCAAGCTGGGCAACATACGGCTGGTGAAGGTCTGGGCTTATCAGGGCTGGATGAAGCCTGTTCCTGTGAAACCTGACTCTGCCCCTCCGGCGGGCGTTGATTACGAGATGTGGCAAGGCCCGGCCCCCCGCCGACCGTTTAACCCAAACCGGTTTCACTTTAACTTCCGCTGGTTCTGGGATTATGCCGGGGGATTAATGACGGACTGGGGCGTTCACGAAATCGATATTGCCCTCTACGCCATGAAAGCCAAAGCACCCAAATCGGTGATGGCTGCTGGCGGAAAACTGGCCTACCCCGACGATGCCTCGGAAACGCCCGATACCTTACAGGCGGTCTATGAATACGACGGTTTCAACATGCTTTGGGAACACGCCACCGGGATCGATGGCGGCAACTACGGCCGTACTGAAGGCATCGCCTTCATCGGTAACAACGCTACACTGGTACTCAACCGCGATGGTTGGTCGCTTCTGCCTGAAACAGAGACCAAAAACGGGATTAAGGTCTATAAAGTCGACGACATTCCCGATCAGGTTCGCAATGGTGAGTACCTGAACGAGCATACCAAAAACTTTGTGCAGGCCATCAAAGACAACAATCCGTCGATCCTGAAATGTGGCATTGAAACGGGCAGTATAGCCGCCATCAACGCGCACATGGGCAATATTGCCTACAAAACAGGCCGAAAAGTGTATTGGGATTCAGGAGCTGGCAATTTCAAGAACGACCCTCAGGCCAACACGCTTATGAAAGCGAGTTACCATAATGGCTGGAAACTGCCGGTCGTGTAACTCCTATCACGATGAACCTCACCCCCAAACCGCTGCTGCTTTGCTTGTCGGCCATTGCTGTGATGGCCGTTGGGTTGCGGTGGCTGTGGTTTGTAAGTTGCTACGGTATTGTACTGGTGGGGTCAGCCGTGGCATTGCTGAGTAGCGACAGCCTTTTTTCGCGGGTGGCGCAGGGGCGGCAAGCGGTTGAGTCGGTAGGCGGTATGATGAATCAGGTTGTGCCGGGCATGGGCCAATATGCTCAGCAAGCCGCCGGTAATGCCAGCCCGACACAATTCCTGACGGTCCTGTTTTACGTATTTGTATTGGCCTTGCTTTTCAGTGGATACTGGGCCCTGGCGGGTCGGTATCAGGAGCGGGGTCTGGCCACTAACTAACGTCTCCGCGCTATGATACACCTGGCCGTGAACACCACATTTGAGGGACGATACCTGCTGAACGAACAAATTTCACCTGCCGATAAAGACGGCCAACAGGTGTGGGCGGTGCTTGACACGCAGACCAATCAACGGCTTATCGGCAAGTTCGCCAGCAACGGGCAGGTGACGTGGTTCAACGATAATCGGCCCGTTGCCGGCCCCGCCAAACCACTCTTTGACATGACAGCGGCAATAACACAACCTGCCCCGCCAGTAGCCACACCCGCCCCGGCAAAACCGCGCCCAAACCTGCCCCCGCAAACCAAACCCGCGCCCACAAATGGCAGACGGGTAGTGTATTTTCTGAGCGTATTGTTGCTTGCCGGGGCTTTCATGGGTGCATACACCCAGCGCGAAGTTCTACTGACATGGTTGAATGCCAAAACAACAACTGCTGTTTCAGTCACATCTGCTGACAGTGCCGGGCTGGTTACGGAATCAACACCGGGGCTTACTGCTGCCCAACCTCCCCCCAACCCAACCCTGATTGACGGACTGCCCCCAACGGGCTGGTCAGTGCAGCAAACCAGCCAACTGCTGAAAAAACTGGCAAAGTTACCCACCGCCCAGCACCCGGTTGTGTTTGCCGAAGCGAGTAAAGCGCTGATCAAATTTCGGAGCGAATCCCCTGACGAAGACCTCGTTGACTCGCTCTACATGGCATACGCTACGTGCGGGGCGGCCTCGTCGTATGCACACGATCAAAACGGCGACAGCACCTCAAAGCAATATGCTATCTGGTGGTATCAGATGGCCCGTGCCGTCAGCCCCCGGCCCGAAGTAGCGGGGCTACTCAGTCGACTACAGAAGACGGTGCCGATCCCAAAAGCGAAGCCCGCTGCCAGGGCCAGGGCCACACCCAATACCCGAAATCCGGGCTTCATGACCGACCCTGAACTCAATCAATAAACCCGATGCGATACGTTGTTACGTCTCTTCTGTTTGTTTTCGCCTGGTGGGTAATGCGTTGCACCCCCTCACCCACAGTTGACCAGACAATGGTATCACTGAGACTGGCGCAGGAGTCGCAAGAGCGGTCAATAAAGGTGTTAGAACTGATGGCGCAGCAATCGGCTACATCTGCTAAAGATGAACGAATCGCCGAGTCGGCCAATGCTGAAATTCAGCGTTATGTAGTGGCACAACAAATCTCCCTTCAGGAGCAGAAACAAAAGCTGGAAACCGCCCGTGAAACGGCTGAATTGTATAAAAGTGGCAACTCTACCCTGAAGAAGCGCGAGGTCGTTGAAAAAGTCAACCGGGCAGTGGCTGAGTCGTCAAATGCAATTCGTATTCTGGAGGAGAAAACGCGGGTGATTGTCGATTTTCTGAGTAATGAGACGTTCAGCAAGTCGGAAATTGGCGCGTTGTTTTCGCCGGGCGAATACCGGCTCCTGCCCCAGCAGGTCAGGAAAGGTGAACAGTTATTTAGCCCTATTGTGGGTAAACTCTACACGTTTTCTGACAAGTACAGCACTTCTTTTAAGGAATTGAAGGGCGAAATTATCGTTACGGGCTATTCCGACGCTACGCCCATTGATGCAGGTTCATCGCTGCATCGCGAACTCAGCGACCTGGTGCAGAAAGACAGTGGTATAGCCGAACCCACTTCGGCTGATCTGAATCAGAAACTTTCGGAACTGCGGGCCGCATCAATCAAAAGTTTGCTGGAGAAAATACTCCGTAAACGCGAAGCGGCCCGGAAAGAATCGCATCTTAACGTGACCGTTACTATACTGGGGCGGGGTGAGCAGATACCAAAGGGCCTTCGTGCCGATGTGTTTAAAAACGACCCGCGACGACGTGTCGTAACCTTTTACTGGGTGGTGTTGCCCGCGTTGTAAAAACCCCCAATCTATCCACACTATTTCATTATCCACTTATTGCTATCACTGCCCCAGCCGCAGCCGCCCGCCGTTCAGGAAGCGCAACGTCCCGCCCGGCTGCTCGATCAAATTCGCGGCTTCGCCCGGTTTATCGAGCGTAATAATGTGGCCGGGTTGGATAATGGCCCGCTCCAACACGCTGGGAATCAGACCACAACCCCAGGTGCCGGGGCTGCGCCAGTCGCCCGATTGCAGACTTTGGCGGACGCTGGCATCGGTGCAACGGACGAGGGCGGCCCGGCTCATCACGGCAAACCAACCGTCAACGGGGCTGCTCCGGGCGGGCTGCAATGGACTCACGGCATAAAGCGGGGCGGTGCCTTTTGTCTTGCCGCCCTACACAAAGTAATCGCGGTTTTTGATGGCGAGGGTGTGGCCCTGCCCGTCGGTGATGAGCCGCAACACCACCTCGCGCCGGGTCATGTCGGGGCTGAGGATGAGCAGAAACGCCCCGCCCGTGTAGTCGCCGGGTTGGTGGTCAATGGTCAGGGGCAGGCCAAAGGCCGACGCGCCGGTGATGTAAACCCGCCCGTCTTCGTCGGCTTCTACGGCTCCGTATTTGGTGAACACGGTGTTGGCTTTAGTGTTGGGAAGCCGGGCCGTGAACTGCTGCGAAAGCAGGATATTGCCCGTTGGCGGGTCATAGCGGCCTACCACGACTTTGATTTCGGTGTTGCTGTTGCTGAAATTAGACCAGGTATCACCGCCCACTATCGGGGCCACCGTTGTGACCGAAAACGGTGCGTATCGCAACACGTGATTACCCCCGGCCACTTCATAACAGACGTACAGTTTATCGTCTCGACCGATGCTGCACCGAAACGCCCGCACATCAGCCATGTTGTTTTGGGGAACATTTACCCAGCGCGGATTCAGGGCGGTACTGCCATCGGGGTTGGTGATTCTGGCCCCGGCATCCCAACTGTAGGCCACGTATTTGGTGACGCTTGCGGTGTAGTTCCAGCCTTTGACAACGGGAATGTAAATCGGCTCGGTGCCGGTAGAGCCATCTAACGACGTTTCGGCCCGCACGTTCCTGAAACCCACGCCGATAATGGTTTGGCTCGACTCATGCACGGCCACATCGCCGGTGTATTGCGTAACGGCCCCGAAGGTGTCGCTCAACAGATTACCGGCGGCATCGAACGACCGGATTCGGGTGCCGTCGAGTTGGCTGTCAACGGCGGTGATGGCGTTGGTGCTGGTGACGATGGCGTTGATACCCGACGGCCCGGCATCTACCCGATACACGTTTTGGCCCGCCGGGGGCGTAAACTTCCAGAGGAGCGTATCGGCGGCTGCGTTCAGTTTCAGATACCCGCCCGACGATGCGGCCACATACAGATTATCAGCCGAATCAGCCGATAAATCGCTCACGTAAGCCGACACCCGCGTTACGGCCAGAACGGTTTTGCCATCTGCGGTGAGTTTGATGATACAGCCCGGCGAGGTGGCCGTTGCCCCGTTGAGCAGCCGTACCGGAAACCCCGGAAACGCCCGGTTGCCGACATTGGCGGCCAGCACAACGGCCCCGTTTTGCTGGATGACCGAGCCGCGTACTTCGTCGGTATCGCCCGCGCTGCCGAGGTAGCTGGCCGACGTAAAGCTGTTGCTGATAACGATGGTTTTCATCGGCGCGTAGCCCACCGTTGCCCCGCCGTTGTCGGTAGCGCGGGCCACGAGGTCGTAGGTGCCTTCGGTCAGAATGGCCCAGTCGAAGGTGTATGACGGGGGCTGGGTGCTGGTGCCAACTACCTGATCATTAGCCACGTAATCCATTTTTGTAATGCTGCCGTCGGGGTCGGTAGCCGATGCCTGCAATGAAACCGTTGCCCCTGTCGGGATGGTGATGGTGGCGTTGGTGGGGTAGGTGATTTTGCACAACGGCGCGATGTTTAGTCCCGGCCCGGCAACGCGGATATTATCGAAATACATTTTCTGGTAAGAGCCGCTCCGCCAGTCGTGGCGGAAGGTAATGTGAAAAACGCCCGTTCGCGGAGGGGTGAACGTGGCCCCGCGAACAACCATAAAATCGTCGGTGCTGCGGGCGCGGAACGTGGTCAGTACCTGCGCAGTGTCGGCAAGGGATTGATTCGGAGTCAGATACACCCGAATCGGGATATTGTCGGCTTTGGTATCGTCGAGCATCGTCAGCGTGTATGACTGCCCGGCGGTGAGCTGCACGCCCGGCGAGGACGCAAAATTGCCTTCGCCGAGTGTAAAACCCCAGAGCGAGAGCGTGTTCTGCCAGCCGATTGTGCCTTCGGGCCGCCAGTCGCCCACGAGTTTCCAGTACTCGATCCCGGTGTCGAAATTCCAATGCACGAAGGGTTGTGCAGGCGTTTGTGCTATGGCAACAGCAGGCAGCAAAAACAGGAGAAAGAGAAGGGCGTAGCGGTGGTTCATGGGGCTAAGATAGGACAGGAGAGTCATTTGTTTGATGTTCCCCACCGCCCCCTGGCTGTGGGGTTTCTGTAGCGGATGTCACTCACTGGCGTAGCCACAGCCTGGGGGCGATGGCAAACGTGTTTCCCATCGCCCCCAGGCTGTGGGGTTTCAGAACTGGGTTTTGTGGTTTATGTAGCCACAGCCTGGGGGCGGTGGCGAACTTATGTAGCCACAGCCTGGGGGCGTGGCGGACTTGTCATTCAAACTCGTTATAAGCCGGATTGATGTACGTCCATTCCCACTCTTGCCAAGTCTGGCACAAACCCGCCTTTACCGGGTTGAGTAAGACATACCGAATAATCCGATATAATTCGCCCTTGTCACGAGCCAGCCGGTCATAGCTTTCATGTTCCCAGAATGGCCCTTTTCGGTCAAGAAGTTCGTTACAACGGCGGGCCGTAAAGCCTTTTATACTGTGCATAATTTGCTGCAAGCTAAACGTACTTATTCCTGACTCGTCCATATCCAGGGTTATAACCAGATGAATATGATTCGACATAAGGCAGTAGGCGATGAGTTCATACCGCGTTCCGGCAAAATGATGCAAAGTTTCAGTAATCACGGCGGCAATATGGCCTAATCGGAGCCACTGCGGGCCAAAGTCGCTTTTGTCTAATACCGCTTCGTGGGCAGCAAATGCTGCTCTGTTCAATCGGTCCATATCGTCTGCGGTACTGTCGGGGCGGTTCAGCAACTGACGTTTTGCCAATTCATGATTTTCGGCCAGACGAACCTTTGTAATCTGGGGTAGGGAACCATGTAATCGGGTTGTGACAAAAAACGTACCCCCTGCTGGTTGTAAATGGGGGCGTTTGGCCCAATAGAGTTCAATATTCGTATCCATGTTCATGGTAGGAAGGTAAGTCTAAAATTTTGCTCATTTGAGTAGCCACAGCCTGGGGGCGGTGGCGAACTGTTTCCCACCGCCCCCAGGCTGTGGGGTTTCAGAACTGGGTTTTGTGGTTTATGCAGCCACAGCCTGGGGGCGGTGGCAAACTTGTCGGTTATCTTTGCCATCCCATGAAACTCGCCATCCGCAAACCCAGTCAGTCAATCAGTAAAGCCTACGCCAAACAATCGGTTGGGCAGGAACAGATGGATACCTTCTGCCGCGCCTTAGAACGGCTCTTCTCGCGGCTCGATGAAAACGAAACCGAAGAACACCAGAAAAACATCGTCGCCAGCTTTCTCAACGAATCGTTTTATGGCAACGCCCCGCTCTGGGGCCGCACCTTTGAAATAAACACCCGCGAACGCATTGACCTCGCTATCCACAGTGGCCCGTCTGCCGAAACGCCCGTTGGCGTGGTGATCGAAACCAAACGGGTGCGCTCAAACGAGATGATGACCGCCCTCACGCCCAACGTGAAGGCCCTGCACGAACTGATTCTGTATTACTTTGAGGAGCGCGAAAAACACGCCAATGTCGCTATCAGTCAGTTGATTGCAACGGATGTGTATAACTGGTTTCTGTTCGACGAAAACGATTTCCGGCGCGTGTTTTATGACAACACCAAACTGCGGAAACTCTATGACATCAAGCGGCAACAGAAAAAAGATAACCCGTTCTTCTACGCCGAAACCGCCCGGATTCTCCGCGACATGGACGACGAACTGCCCGTTACCGTCCTCAACCTGCGCGATGCTCACGACGCAATCCGAAGCCTGAACCGCCCCGACACCGCCGAATCCGCCAGCCGAATCCTGATTCCGGTATTCAAGTTGTTTTCGCCCGAAC
>JBBRUB010000020.1:0-14255 GCA_038248175.1 Cytophagales bacterium
CAGCGAACCGGTGAACAGCAGTCCCGAAAAGATGATAATGCCGAACGCCACTGCCCGGTCAATGAGCGTGTGCCAGGCGCGACGGTCGGCGGCTGGTTTTACATTCCAGAGCTGGTTGAGCGAGTTTTTGACAGTGGCAAACAACGTGGTCGATGCTAGGAGCAGCAGCACAATACTCAGCCCGGTTTGAAGTTGCCCGGTGGGTCGCTCCTGAATATTCTCAGAAATGTCCTGCAACTGTTTTGCTCCACTGTAGCCGAACAGGTTGGCCAGTTCCCGAAATAACTGCCAGTTTACCTGCCGGTCGTGTCCGTCGAGCAAGTTGCCGTAAACCTGGCTCAGGATGATGGTAATCGGCGGCAGGGCGAAGAACGAAAAGAAGGCCGTAGCAGCCGCCATCCGAATCGGGTCGTTGGTTTTTAGGTTCGCGAAGGCCGCCGACGCTACGCCGAGCCAGCTTTTGAGGGGTTGCGCCATACAAGCAGTTAAGCAGAGTTAAACGATATTGTTTTAACCGCAGAGGCACAAAGAGTACTGACTTTTATATGCTAAAAGTCAGTACTCTTTGTGCCTCTGCGGTTAAAACAACCTTACTTATCTATTTGCCGTGGTCAAACGGTCCGTTTAACGACCTGTTTTCTCAATACGCCCAGCAACGAACGCCCGGCATTAGATACGGCTTTCGGGATACGTTTTCTTGTGGCCCGCTGCCAGAATCTGGTATTGCGCGGGTGTCAGGATGGTTTTGTACTGCCGCACCTTTTCGTCCTCCACCGTCACGGCCAGCGCGCGGAGTTTTGCCGGGTGCATACCCGCCTTTTTCAGCGCCTTCACCCCATTGTTGAACGCTACCGTGGCGGTGGTGATAATCTGCCGGGCGCGGGGCAGTTGCACATCGGTCAGGCTCAGCCGTTTCTGATCGAACTTCATCACCGACTTGATAATCATACCCACCGTAGCCCCGTTGTTGAGCAACGCGAACTTTTGATTTTCAACGGACTTGTCCTGCGCCAGGGCAGGCGTTATAAAGCCAGCAAGCAGGGCCGTAAATAGCAGTAGGGTTTTCATCTGAATCATGGCCGAAGATACTATTTCCGGCTCACAAACCGATTGCGGCTGACGTAATACCGATACGGCAACTCGGCCCCGAATTTGATGCCAACACGCGTCGTCGTCACCATCTCAAAATCGTGTTCGTCGCTGCGCATAGCCGGGCCGATTATGCTTATGTTGCCAGTGGTAAGCGAGGTGAAATTATGATCATGCCGATCAATACCCATCGCAATGGTGAGTTTGGCGGGGCCATTGCACAGGTTTCGGAACCCGTCGGCGGTGCTGGCGTCAATGGTCTTGTGGCGGTAGCGTTCAAAGCCGGTTTTAAAGGCTTCGTTGCGCCGGTGCTGCATCAGGTCGGTGCCGTCGGTGGGTTCGAGGGCGCGGATCAGTACGGCTTCTCCTGTGCCTTTAAGGCCGGTCACGACGTTGATGCAGTTGTAGTGGTTGTAAATCTGATAGACGTAGAGCGTTCCTGCCGGGCCGAACATGGCCGCGTTGCGGTTGGTCTCGCGCCGGTACGCATGGCAGGCAGGGTCGTTGGTGAGATAGCCTTCAGTCTCGACGATGATCCCTGCCGTGCGACCTTCGGGCGAGTCGTGTACCAGTTGGCAGCCGAGCAGGAGTTGCGCCAGGGTCAGCGTGTCGTGTTCATAAAAGTCGTCGGTAAGTTTTTGCATAGTTGATTAGGTTTTCCAACCAAACCGCCGAAATTAGGGTCGTGTTTAAGAACTCACTTCCTCTGCTATGAATCGCATTAATACGCTCCTCGCCATGCTCTTGGTCACTGGTATAATAACGACTGCCGTCAACTGCCGGGGTAAGGTAGAGTGTGTGCCTCCTCCGCCTTTTCTGCAACTGTGGTTGACCAATGCCAACGGAAGCCCGGCTGTTGACAGCAGCAACGCAAAACAGACCACTATCGGCTATTTCAGGAACGGGAAAGTGACTTCGCTGAACGACGCGCGGGTTGAGTTTTTTGGGCGGGAAAGCTACGTGCAGAGTTACGAAGTGATTCGGGTAGCGAGCGAATCTGCTGACACGGCCCGATTTTACATAGTTATCGGCGACAGACCAGCGGGCGTCTTTCAGTTGAAAACCTATTTGAGAAATACGCCCTGCGATAAATCGACGCAGAGTAGCGAACTACGCTACAACGGCACCGTTATTCCCTACGATAACATGAAGCCGGGTTATACGCTGGTTGTACCCTGAATTGACCCCACCATCTCGCTCCGAATGGCTTCCTGCGCCTGTGCCACTACGTCATCAACGGCTTGCCCGGCGGGGTCAATGGCGGGCAGCACGGTCCAGGACATAGTTGTGAATGACCGCAACGGAAACAGACCTTTGGGGTTGAACCGGCCCGTACCGCGAATAACCACCGGCACCACCAGAGCCGACGGGGCGCGTTTGAGCAGTACTGACATACCGCCCGTGGCAAAGGGCCGCATCTGCCCCGACGCCGAGCGCGTGCCTTCCGGGAAAATCACGACCGCGTGTTTGGTTTGTTCGATGTGTTTGGCCAGCCGGGTAATTTCAGAGATGGCCTGTTTGGGGTCTTTCCGGTCAATGAGCGCGGCATGGCTCTTGCGCAGGTTATACGAAATACCCGGAATGCCGTGCGCCAGCTCTTTCTTCGACACGAAAATGGGCGTGTACGCCCGCAAAAACCAGATCAGGGGCGAAATGTCGAACATGCTCTGGTGATTGGCCACGAAGATAAGAGGCCGGTCTTTGGGTAAATCTGTGCGCGGGTGGTAGGCAATGGTGCTGCCGGTAAGGTACCAGCCGTAGGCGATGGACGCGTTCATCCAATCGACCACACGCTTCTGGGCCGGTTTGCCCATTCCGTTAAAGGCCAGTACCTGAAGGGCGTGAAAAATCAATAATACGATGCCAAAATAGAGCAAATAGACGCAGCTCAGGACGTAGTCCACTACTTTTTTCATACAAATCAGTGAGGTCAATTTGATCCCAATGCGCTTTTTGGGGTCAAAAATACGAATCCACTGCACCTCCCAGCCGACAAAAATCCAAAACAGCGGTAACTTTACCCATACTTTCGTCTTTCCCTTGCTATGAATACGCCAACTATGACCCTCTCCGGCTCCCGTTTCGATGTTATGCAGTTCGTGGGTGAACGCATCGATACCGTGCTGGGCAATTTTCTCAAACCCATCGACGACAACTGGCAACCCGCCGATTTTCTGCCCGACTCCACCCAGGAGTCGTTTCTGGCCGACGTGAAGGAATTTCGTGAAAGTGCCCGCGAACTGCCCTACGATTACGTAGCCGTGCTTGTTGGTGACACTATTACCGAAGAAGCCTTGCCCACTTACGAGTCCTGGCTGATGGATATGGAAGGTGTTGACCAGCAAAAGGCCAACGGCTGGAGCCGCTGGATTCGGGGCTGGACTGCCGAGGAAAACCGGCACGGCGATCTGCTCAACAAATTTCTGTACCTGTCGGGCCGGGTAAATATGCGGGCCATGGAAGTTTCGACGCAGTACCTCATTGCCGACGGCTTTGATATTGGTACTGGCCAGGACCCGTATCGTAATTTCGTTTATACCTCGTTTCAGGAGCTGGCTACCAACGTGTCGCACCGCCGAACGGCTACGTTGGCCAAGCAGGCCGGCTGCGTTCAACTCTCCAAAATATGCGGGGTCATTGCGTCTGATGAAATGCGCCATGCCAAAGCATACAAAGCGTTTGTGAAGCAGATTTTTGAGGTCGATGCCTCCGAAATGATGCTGGCTTTTGAGGACATGATGCGCAAGAAAATTGTGATGCCCGCCCACTTCCTCCGCGAAACGGGCGTGAAGATGGGCCAGACGTTCAGTCACTTCTCCGACGCGGCCCAGCGCATGGGCGTTTACACCACCCACGACTACATCGACATTGCCGACTCGTTGCTGATCGACTGGAACATTGCCGACATCCGCGACCTGAACGATGCTGGTCAGCGCGCGCGCGATTATCTTATGGCCCTACCTACCCGCCTGCGCCGGATTGCTGAACGTACCAAAATTCCGACGCTCGAGTATCCGTTTAGCTGGATTGCCTAATTCGCACGCATCCGCATTGACTCTGCATCAACTGACTAACAGTCGATGCAGAGTCAATGTGTTTCAATTGATTTTTGAGAATTCACTGCTAAGCAGCGTTTCCCGGACAAAGGCAAATATCGACTAATGACACGACATGAACCGCTTGCTAAAACGGTTTGAAAATAGTTGCGGCTTCGCTTGCTAAGCTTGTGTAAAATGGCAAGTTTGCGGGCCAATTACGCTCACGTAAGTGAGTGATTATCCACACCTTACATACCATGTCTTCGCCCCAGATCATATCTATTGGGCGGGCGTTCGATAATTCGCTCGTCATTGATAAGCCCAGCGTCAGCAAATACCATGCTGTCGTGACGTTTATTACGGATCATGTTGTGCTGCTCGAAGACACAAACTCCACCTTCGGTACCACCGTTGATGGTCGCCGGATTCAACAAACCATTATTGGACCCGAAAGTGCGGTTGTCCTGGGTCAGGTAGAACCGCTGGACTATCGGCAGGTGCTGACCCTGCGTACCGGCTCTGCGGCTTTCCGCCCGGCTGCTGCGGCCAAACCCGCTCCTGCGCCGGGCCGCGACCCGCTCGATTTTCGGGACGCCTTTGCCGAACTCGAAAAAATACAGGAACTCTACCTCGCCACCCGCGAATCCATCCAGATCAACAACCCCCGTCAGCAGGCGCGTCTGCGGGCTGCGTTTGGGCTGGTACCGCTCGTAGGGCTGTTTCTGGGGCCAATTGGTATTGCTGTAGGTGTACTCGGCTCGGCTGTTAGTCAGATTCTGGCCGCCGAATTTCTGAACCCATCGCAAAAACTCATTGCCCTCGAAAAAGAATATAAACGCACATACGTATGCCCTAATCCGGCCTGTCAGAAATCGCTCGGTAACGTGCCTTTTCTGGATCTGGCCGCCCGAAAGCAATGCCCCTCCTGCAGAGCGAGGTGGTCCGACTAACCAATTAATCAACCAATTAACTTCTACCGCATCATGAACGAGCACGAAGAGTACGACGACGACGCTACCAGCGTTCAGGGTAACCCCGCCGAAACAGCGGCCAAGCCACTCAACAAAGACCAAAAGTCGGCCATTGCTGCCGCGCTCGCGGGTACAGCCGCCCTGGGCGGGGCAGCCTACGGCATGTCGCGCTTCCTCGAAGACTCGGATGAGGGAGCCGTATCGCAGGAAACCCCGCCCCCCACCGATCATTCTGCCGATGACTCCGGCAATGGACTGGACAGCGGGCTGAGTAATGATAATGGGCTGGTGGTAAGCAATGTCAGCATGCCTGCCGAGGTGCTGGTCGATACCACGACCAATCGCGACGATATGACTTTTGAAGAAGCCTTTGCCGATGCACGGGGTGATATGGGTCCCGGCAATTATTTTGAGTGGCATGGCAATCTCTATAATACGTTTTTTAAAGATGAGTGGGATGGCATGAGTCCCAACGAACACCAGGATTTTCTGGCCACTGTCTATGGCCCCGACTCGCCGGAAGCTGGTGGTGGCGGTGGCGCCCCCGGTGGTGGCGGTGGTGGTAGTGACGTGATGGCGGCAGCCAGCACCAACGCGGCTGCCGTAGCAACCGTGGCCGCAGCCGACGTGCCGCCCCCCATCGAGAGCGATGGCTTCCCCGACATCACCGTCGAAGAACCGGCCCAGGGCAACGTACACGCGGTGGCCAACGTAACCGTAGAAGCCGACGCGCCCGTTTTGCCCGGCAGCGATCCCAACGTTAGTTTGCTGGCCAATGCCGACGTAGCGATGGCCGAACTGGACGGTAATCAGGTATCGGTGTTCGACAGTGATCGCGACGGTCGGCCCGATGCCATTATGGACCATGACAATGTGGTGCTTATTGACACGGACCATGACCAGGTGCTGGATACCCGTGCTACCTACGATCCGCAGACGCATCAGCTATCAGGCTTTGAGAAAGTTGATCAGCCCATGAACATCGACGGTAGTATGGAGACGCTGCACAATCTCGACAATCATGCGTCGGCTTCTATTGCCAGCGCAGCCGACTTTGGTGCCGACTATAACCCCGACGCCGATATTACCGATTACGTTTCCTGATTCCGTTCCGTCCGTTGGGTAACACGGCCCGACGGACGGTTTATTCTGTTTTGCGCTATGCCTGCTGAGCCGATCCGTATTGTTTGTGGTAATCCCAACTGTAAGGCTGGGCTGCTCATCAAAAACGCTGAAACCCTGACCAGTGCCAAATGTCCGCGCTGTGGGTATATCAACCCGTTACCCCCGGCCCCCGTTTCGGCACCTGACAACGCCGATGCTACCATGCTCTTTGGCCGGATGGCGGTGGCCAGTCTGCCCCTGAAACCGGAGAGTTTAGGCTGGCTGATTGTAAAAGACGAGCTGACCGACACCCAGACGTTTACGCTTCAGTTGGGGCCTAATACCATTGGGAGACAGTCGGCCCGGCGACCGGCCACGCACGTCATCGTTACCCGCGATGAGTACATGAGCCGCCCCCACTGTACTGTTGAGGTACGCATGGGCAAGCTGGGGCCGGAGTACATCCTGCGCGACGGAGCGTTGATTGACGACGGCTGGAAAAGCAGCCTGAATGGTACGTACCTGAATGGCAAAGAACCCCGATTAAGCCAGTACGATCAGTTTTTTGTGGTCGATGGCGATACGATTCAGATTGGCGAAACCAAACTGGTGCTGAAAGCCGGTACCTCGGTGGGGTCGCAAAAACAGGCGGCTCAGGCCGTTGAGGCCATGGACTACGAACGCACCGTGGTCAGCTTTAAACGATAGAAACCCTTTACCTATCCCACCAACATTCTATGGACGTTCGTATCGCACGGCCACTCGGCTACTCTGAACTTGGCAACCGGGGCAACAACGAAGATGCCCTCTACCCCGATCCGCAGCACACCTCTGCCCGCCAGAAATGGTTTCTGGTCTGCGACGGAGTGGGCGGAGCCGAACGGGGCGAAATAGCCAGCAAACTGGCCGTAACGGCTCTGGATACGTATTTTCACCAGCATCCGGTAGCCGTAGTGACCGAACCTTACGTGCAGGAGGCCGTGGCCCACGTAGAGGATCAGTTTAACCAGTACCTGACCACCAACCCGCAGGCATCAGGCATGGCCACGACCATGACCATGCTGTACCTTCACGAAGCCGGGGCCACCGTAGCGCACATCGGCGATAGTCGGGTCTATCAGATTCGGGAGGGGAGCATTGTCTGGTGTACCGACGATCACTCTTACGTCAATGAACTGGTTAAAGCGGGCGTGCTGTCGGCTGCCGAAGCCCAGAAACACCCGCAGCGCAACATCATCACCCGGGCTTTGCAGGGGGGCGAAAAAGGCGTGCAGGCATCGGTGCAGCTATTGAATGACCTGCGTCCCGGCGACTATTTTTTCCTGTGTTCCGATGGAGTGCTGGAGCGGGTCAGCGACGAACTTCTCGAAAATACCCTCCGCGACCGGGTAGAGACTAACGAGCAGAAAATGGCCCGGCTGCACGGCTATAGTCTGGGTAATACCCGCGACAATTTTACGGCCTACCTCATCCAGATCGAGCAGGTTACGGGTACGGTCGAAGCCCGCTATCAGGTTACCCCGCCCGCCTACGAACGTTCGGCCATTGACACCGATCACGGCGATGCCATAACGCTCATCAACATGCCCATTTCCGACGCGGTAAAGTCACCCGCCCCTCCTGAACCACCCACGCCAATTGCCCCAGCCGCCCCCGTCCGTCCAACTCCTGCACCCCACCGTAACGCCGGACCACCCGAAATCGACACTACGCCCCCACTATCTCCGCGCGGCCCGGTACGTCCATCCGCTCCGGCACCCGCCCGGCGTTCGTCGCCCTGGCTAACCGTGGTGCTGCTTATTATTGGCGTGGCACTTCTGGCAGGAGGCTGGTACTTCTGGCAGCAGTACAGCCGCAGGAGCGATTCGACCGAACTACCCCTCAGCAGTCAGCCACCCGCGCGGAAAAGCATTCCTGTAATGGCGGCAGACGAAGAAATTGGCGAAGACCTGACCACATCGCCGGGCGAGCGGTTGTCCGAAACACCGGAAACCGCGCCCGCTACAGCCTCGGTAGGTCTGCCCGAAGAGGGTGCTAAACCAACTGACGATATCGTGAAAACGGTTGGTGACAACCTGGAAGTCGTGCGGGACAAGGACACCGGGCTGCTGGGTCTGCGTACCGCCAACGGGCAGTGGATAACCGCCCGCCATTACTCTGAAATTGGGGATTTTGACAATGGCATAGCACAGGTCGAAACCAGCAAAGGCCCGGAGAAATACCTCAGCAAAGACGGTAAGGCATTTAGCCAATTTGAGGACTATAAGCACGGTGTAGCTATGCTGACGGGGGTGGATGGCCAAACGCTTTACCTCAGCAAAGGTGGTAACTGGCTCGATGAAGTCAAATTACCCAGTAACCAGCGGATCGCCGTTCGACAAAACCAGAAATGGGGCTATCTGAACCTGAACGGGCAGGTATCGAACTTTATCAAGTATGAAAAAGCCGGGTCATTCGACGATGATGGTACGGCAGAAGTCACGCTAAACGGCAAAACCTTCCGCATCAACAAGGCGGGCAAGCCGAGTGCTAAACCGGCCAAATCGAAGAAAGAAGCAACCGCCAAACGAAGTACGTAAGGTAGCCCGGACGTCCACGTCCGGTAGCCGAATGGCTAAGAAAACGCGCTACTGTGTCAGCCTTCGGCTACCGGACCGGGAGGTCCGGGCTACTTAATCCACACCAACGATGATCCATTCTGTTTGCCTGTTCCTGCTCGGTTGCCTGTGGCTGCTTCAAACACCCGTTTTGGCCGCAACACCGCAGACGTATGCCGTTATCGTGGGCATTTCGGATTACGCGCTCGGTCAGCCGGGGAAGGGTGATCTGAATTTTGCCGACGACGACGCCCGCCTGTTTGCCAACATGCTGCAGAGTCCCGCCGGGGGCAGCGTACCGGCGGCCAACGTTATGCTGTTGACCGAAAAACAGGCTACGCGGGCTAACATCATCAAAGCTATGATGCTGTTTCGGCGGGCCGCCAGAAATGACCGGATTATATTTTTCTTTTCGGGCCATGGCGATCAGGGCGTATTGCTTCCCTACGATGCCGCGCCGGGTGTGGTGCTGCTGCACAACGACGTAAAACTGGCCTTCCGGCAGTCGAAAGCCCAGACCAAACTACTCCTGGCCGATGCCTGCAAATCGGGCAGTATGTACCGGTCTTCGCTGCCCAAAACGCCCGTTGCCCGCGCCCACACGCTGAACAACAACGTTATCGTGATGCTGTCATCGCGGGCCAATCAGTTTTCGCAGGAGCTGGCGCAGTTGAAGCACGGCGCCTTTACCTATTACCTGGTACAGGGAGCAAGTGGTAAAGCCGACGCCGATCATAACCGGACCGTAACCATGCGCGAACTGTACGGGTACATGCGCAGCACCATTCAACAGGCTACTCATAATCAGCAGACACCAGTGGTATTCGGTCGGTTTTCGTCCGATATGCCCTTTGCGATGGTTGCACACTGAATTATTTATCTATCCACAGAAACAAGAAGCCATCATGCGAGCTGGTGATAAAATACTGAACTACATCGTAACCCGGCGCATTAAGGCGGGGGGTATGGGTGTGGTCTTCGAGGGCGAACAAAGCTGGGGAAGCCGCCGGAAAGTAGCCATCAAGCAATTGCTCGAAAATCTCCGCGATGATGATATGATCCGCCGTCGGTTTATCCGCGAAGCCGAAATTCTGGAAATGCTCGACGACCCGCGCATTGTCAAAATCCTCGGCTTCGATCACGAGCAGGATGCCTTCATTATGGAGTTCATCGACGGAGAAACGCTCTCCGACGTACTGAAGCAAAACCCGTACGCATTCCGGAAATCGGAGGTGCTGGTTAGCTTTATGACCGAACTGCTCGAGGCCTTCGCCTACGCCCATCATGTGGTGCTGACCATCAACGACCGCGCCGAAAAGGGCATTGTCCACCGCGACATCAAGCCCAGTAATATCATTGTGCAGCCCGACATGCGACCCAAAATTCTGGATTTTGGCATCTCGCGCATTGCCAGTTTTCAGAGTACCCTCACCGACCCCAAGATGCAGATGGGATCGGTGCCGTACATGAGTCCCGAACAGATTGTCAGCCCTACCGACGTTGACTGGCGCAGCGACGTGTATTCGCTGGGTGTAACGCTCTGGGAAATGCTGACCGCCCGCTCGCCCTACCCGCGCGTTACTACACACGAGATTGTGGTGGAAGTACAGCGGCAAATCCGGTTTGAGCCGCTACCCTCGCTGCTGCAAACCCTGCCCGATGTGCAGCCCCACGAACGGGCGTTTTTGGAGCGGGTCGATGAAGTCATTGCCGGGGCTACTGCCAAAGACCGGGCCAATCGCTACCAGCACTGCAACCAAATGCGCGACGACCTGCGTAACGCGCTGGCCAACCCCCGCCCCGCCACCGCGCCGGTTAACGTCGTCACCCTGCCCGCACCTGTCCCCGTACCTGATCTGGACGATGTCACGCTGATTAGTGCCGCTCCGCCCCGCCCAATACCTCCTGTTGTGGCTCCGGTAGTCAAAGCCCGAAAAGCGGGCCTGACCAAGCCACTGCCTGAGCCGATTGCTGCTCCGGTTGAACCGGTATTCGCACCAATTTCTGAGCCAGAACCGCTCGTGGCCCAGACGCCCGTCTCGCCCGACGGCACCCTCCAGCCCGTACCCGACCACGCCAGCCGGGCGGCCCGCAAACCGGGGCCAATATGGGCATATGCAGCCGTTGCGCTGGTGCTGATTGGCGGGGGGGTGTGGTGGTTCAACTCGGCATCGGATACGACCACGATTCAAGCTTCTCATCAGACCTCTACGGCCCCCATTGCCACCGAGCAGACGATGGCTGCTATGGCTACCGCTGACTCGTGTTTTGAAGTGGGTAACGATTATTACAACGGGCTGAACGGTACGCCCAAAGATTATAAACAGGCCGCTGTCTGGTACACAAAATCGGCAGAACTGGGTAACTCTTACGGGCAGAATCTGCTGGGCGTCATGTATCAGTTTGGGCAGGGCGTCGAGAAAAATCTGCCGCAGGCTACAACCTGGTTCGAAGCATCGGCCCGGCAGGGTAACGCTGAAGGCCAGAAGAATCTGGGGGCCATGTACTACTTCGGTACGGGCGTTCAGAAAGATTATCCCACGGCTATGAAGTGGTTTCTGGCATCGGCAGAGCAGGGCAACGCCGAAAGCCGCGCCAATCTGGGCATCATGTACGAAGAAGGACTCGGCGTGGCTGTTGATGATAAAGAAGCTATGAAGTGGTATTTGCGGGCGGCCAATCAGGACTATCCCCGCGCTCAGTACTACGTAGGTACCATGTATGCCGTTGGGAAAGGGGGGGAGCAAAGCCATACAAAGGCCGTTCAGTGGTACAAACTGGCGGCTAAACAGGGCGATGCCAGTGCGCAGGCCGAACTGGAAAAACTCGGCCAAACCTGGTAAATTATTTATCCACAACTGTTATGAAAAGAACCCGCTTATCCATCATTACCCTGCTGCTTGGCCTGTTGCCGCTGCTTTCGCTGGCGCAGGAAACCGTCTATTTAGCCAATGGCAACCGCTCGCCGGGGAAAATTACAGCCGCCGAGGGCGAAAAACTGACCATTACAGTCAATCGCAACGGTAAGCCGGCCAATTTTTCGCTGCGCCGGGAAAATATTCTTCTGGCTTTTGCCAGTGATGGCCGCTTTTTGGTGGTCAGTCTGCTGGATGCTGATCCCGCCAAAGCGCAGCAGGAAATTGACGAGTTCAACAAAGGACACTCATCGTCGGCCTATGACGTGCTGGTGAAAATTGCCCCGGCCTCGGTCGTTGCGGGCAGCATCAGTTACGAGAGCGACGCGTTGGTCAATTACAAAAGCACAACGGGCGTGGCTGCGTCGATCAGCAAGCGCGAACTGGCCGCCATTATTTACCGCGACGGGCGACACCGGTTAATAGCCCCCCCCAATCAGGCTGTTGCCGCCCTGATCAGTACCCGCTCTGAGGTTTTTAAGCTGCTAACGGCTCCCCCTCCGCTCTCGGTCAGGAAAGCGGCTCCGGTACCAGCCAAAGCACCAGCTGCCAAACCCGTTGGCAAGCCAACCTCGTCGGGTAAGGTATCAGCCGTAAAGACTAAAACTGTTTCGGTAGCTACGCCGGAACCTCAGCCGGTGGCGGAGAAACCCGCCGAGGTGGCTAAAGCTACGCCCCCTGCCGAACCCGCTGTTAGTACAGCCGCCGGTGAAAAGCCCTCGCTCAGCGATGCACAGTATCAGGAATACCGGGCCAGCGCGTTGCAGCGCGTTGACGAGTTTGTTGCCTATCTCAATCTCATTACCGACAAAGACCTCGACGACGATAAGAAAGACAAAGCTATTAAAGAAGCCGTGGCCCTGTTCATGCCCGACGCTACTATCGAGGTAGGCTCGACCAAACGACCCGGCGTTCGCAAGTACAAGATTGACGCTTATCTCAAGAATCTGAAAATGCTTCCCTACGCGTCCACCACCATCGAATGGACCGAGATGCAATACGTAAGCGAGTTGACACAGGCCGCCGATGGCGACTACTACGGCATGATTACCGGCCAGCAAACTTTTACGGGCTACGCCGAAAACGGTAAAAACGTGCTGTACACCGACGTAACGGAGAAAAGCGTGAAGGTGAAACTGGAGTCGTACCGAAAATCAGGCAACGACGGCCCCGCCCTCAAATGGGCCGTGTTGCTGGGTAATATCGGTCTGGTGACGAAATGATTTAATAGTAAAGCACTGATAGTAAGGCTTATATATTTTTTTCTCTGTTAATCTTCTTTCCCTTTGTGTTCTAATATATACCTACTTTATTAAGCGAACGAACGCATGAACCGAAAGCTATCTACCATATTATGTGTCCTGTTTGGACTGCTGCTGGTCTGGCCCTCTCTGGCCCAGCCCGTTTCTTCGCGCGATAGCGATGAGATCAAACTGCTGGCAAAACGTAAGGTGGAGCGGGGCCTGAACGACCTGCTCAACGTGCTGACGTTTGAAGACCTTGAGGAGTCGCAGCGTAAAGCCATTGTGGCCCGCAGCTACGCCGACAGTATTCGGAACCGCTTGTTTTATAATACCGACGTCATCATTGAAGACGACCTCCAGCCCGACCGCCCCATTGACCAGCCCGTTGACCTTAAAGTGGATAAATACCTGGCTAATCTCGATCTGTTCTATACCAAATCGGTGGATCGCAGTGTCGAGTTCTCGAACGTGAAGGTGTCTGCCGTGAAGGAGCGGATATACCCCTACGTGAAGGTGTTTTATACGCAGCTTTTTTCGGGGAAAAATAACCGGGCAACGGTAGCTTTCCGGGCGGTGCCGCGCGTGGCCGAAGTGCGGGCCGAGCGGGTGGGCAAAAAATGGACCGTTACCATTATGCAGGTCGGCTTCCCCGCGCCCGGCGAAACCCCGGACTCGCCCATCAACAACGTAACGCTGGTAGAACCCGAAGCTCCTGTTGACAGCGCGGCTCTGCTGGCTCAGCAGGAGCAGGCGGCTTTGCTTCAGGCTCAACTGGCCAAAGAACGCGAACAGGAACAGATGGCCCTGAAGGTCTATCGCGATTACCTTGCCAAAGGCGATAAGGCCGTAACGGCCAGAGACTATCCCGGCGCACTGCTGGCCTACGCGCAGGCCGATAAACTAAAGCCGTCGGACGACGATATTTTGCCGCGTGCGAAGATTGACCGCGTAAACCGGCTGGTGAATGCCGATAAAATTGCCGACCGAGAACGGCTGCGCGACTACCGCGAAAAGGCCGACCTGGCCCGCAAAAAACGCCAGTATGCCGAGGCTCTCGGCTTCTACCACAAGATTCTTGACAAGTTTCCCGACTCTACGGCCCTCATTGCCGTGATAAAGGAACTGACCCAAAAATCGGCCATCAAAACCGAATATGACGAGCAGTACGCATCGGGTCAGTACGATAAACTGGTGGACGAATACGACAAGGCGGCCCCGTTGCCACCGAGACCCGGTGAGCCGCCGAGCGAGGAGGTCGGGGAGCGGGTGAGCGTCGAGCCGCTCGTGCTGGTCGAGC
>JBBRUB010000021.1:0-14144 GCA_038248175.1 Cytophagales bacterium
AGCCTGAACACAAAGTTTTCGGTACCCCTCGGCGAACGGCTGCGCATAGGTGCGTCGGTGCAGTACGCGGGGGTTCAGGCGGGCGGGATTTTTAACGGGGGCAACCGGCTGTTTGAAGGCATCACTTACGTACAGGGGCTGGTAACCACCGGCGACCGCCAGAATAATATCACCTACGGCGCGGGCTGGACCATCTCAAACGGCGAGGTGTCGCGCAATTTCGTGGCTACGTTCGGGCTGGTGCGCAAGGTTAGCCCGAAGCTGTCATTCATCACCGAAAACTTCGTTTTACTGGGGTCGGGCGCGAGCCGAAGTGTCGATTTTGCCGGAATGCTGTCGGCAGGCATTCGCTTTGACCGCCGACGCCATGCCTTCGACCTGGCTGCGTACCTACCGGTTGTTTTTGTTGGTACTGCCCGTACCAGCTTCACACCGGGTCCCTTTGCGAGTTATCATCTCCGAATCAGTAAGTGAGCATTTTTCTGGGTTCCCGCTACGTTTAAACCGCTATTTTTGCCGTTAACGTATCAGCAAACCCACCGTTTCATGCCTGATAATCAACCCGATTTACCTCCTTTTGCCCGTTCCTGGTCGCAGCTATACGCCATTATTCTCGGCAGTCTCGCCGTTGAAATTGTGCTATTCTACGTGTTAATGCGCTGGTTATCATGAGTGCATTCGACTGGGGAGTGCTGGCGGTAACGCTGACGGGTATCATTGCCTACGGTATCTGGCGCAGCCGACCGAACGCGGCCCGGGGCCGCCGAAGTCTGGACGATTATCTGCTGGCCGGGCAAAGTCTGCCGTGGTACCACGTAGGGCTATCGGTGATGGCTACGCAGGCGAGTGCCATCACGTTTTTATCGGCGCCAGGGCAGGGCTTTACCGACGGAATGCGGTTTGTGCAGTTCTATTTCGGTCTGCCTTTAGCGATGGTCGTACTGTCGGTTACGTTCGTACCGATCTTCCACAAACTCCGGGTCTTTACGGCCTACGAATACCTCGAAACCCGTTTCGATGATCGCGTACGTACCCTCACGGCGGGGCTGTTTCTCTTGCAGCGGGGTCTCTCTACGGGCCTGTCTATTTACGCGCCGTCCATTATCCTGTCCACCATTCTGGGCTGGAATATCTACTGGACCAACCTGATCATGGGCGGTATTGTGCTGGCCTATACTGTAACGGGCGGCACAAAGGCCATCTCGTACACCCATATTCAGCAAATGGTGGTGGTGACGCTGGCGATGGGGCTGGCCGGTTTCCTGACGGTATCCATGCTGCCCGATGGCGTGGGTTTTGTGGATGCCCTGCACGTGGCGGGCAAAGCCGGGCGCATGAACGTAATCGACCTCAATTTCGACGCCGAGAGCCGGTACAACATCTGGTCGGGGCTGATTGGCGGGTTCTTCCTGCAACTGTCGTACTTCGGCACCGATCAGTCGCAGGTGGGGCGGTACCTGACGGGGGCGAGCATAGGGCAGAGTCGGCTGGGGTTGCTGATGAACGGGCTGCTGAAAGTGCCGATGCAGTTTCTGATCTTGCTGGTGGGCGTGCTGGTATTCGTATTTTACCAGTTCAACCCCGGTCCTATTTTCCATAACAAACTGGAGACCGACAAGCTCAAAAAGAGCCCTTACGCC
Source organism: Cytophagales bacterium (assembly GCA_038248175.1). Classification (GTDB taxonomy): domain Bacteria; phylum Bacteroidota; class Bacteroidia; order Cytophagales; family Spirosomataceae; genus Spirosoma. Next base: position 1,641 of record JBBRUB010000021.1, read on the forward strand.
CAGCAGTACCAATTAGCCGAAATCCGCCACCAGAACATTGCCGCCCAGCGTCAGCGTGCCGTGCTGGACATGCAGGCCGCTTTGAAGACCGATAACGAAGCCGGACAAAACGCAGCCGCCACCCTCCTCAGCGACACCGATGCCGCGCTGAAAACCGTGCGGGCCGACGTCGTGAAACTTATAGAAAAGAACAATCCGGCGGCAGATACCAACGACGTCAATTACATATTTCTTAGGTTCGTACTGGATTACCTGCCCCACGGACTGATTGGGTTGCTGATTGCCGTAATTTTTTCGGCCTCGATGGGGTCCATCGCAGCCGCGTACAACTCACTGGCGTCCACCACTATTATCGACGTGTATAAACGACTGATCCGGCCCACAGGCAGCGACCATCATTACCTGCGGGCATCGCAGTGGGCCACGGTGGGCTGGGGCGTGTTCTGCATTGTTGTGGCGCAGTTTGCCAACCGGCTGGGCAGCATGATCGAAGCCGTTAACATTCTCGGCTCCCTGTTTTACGGCGTCATCCTCGGCGTATTTGTCGTGGCTTTCTACCTGAAATCCATCGGCGGGCGGGCCACGTTCTGGGCGGCCATCATCGGCGAAGTCTTCGTGATCCTGAGCTGGTATTTGCAGCTTACGGCCTTCCTGTGGCTCAACCTCATCGGCTGTTTGCTGGTGGTTATGCTGGCGTGGGGGTTGCAGCGGCTGTGGGGTACGGAGCGGACGTAATAGCCAAATACACCGGGATCAATTGGTATCGGAAATTTGAAACGGACGTTCAATTATCCGCTCGAACGTACTCGCGGGGTAAGTCGGTAGAGCCACCCCGCGAGTACAGCTTAAACACATCACCTAACGACCCCATGTGGTGATGGCAACGAAGTAGCCTTTACACACATAACCGGTTGGGCTGAGAGCCTTGACCTTGCGGCCTGCTTCCTGTCGCCCGACAGGCCGCCCACGCGGAGCAACAAACCGAGACCATGCTATTCGTTACCCTTTGAAATACGAATCGTTTGTGTGCGGATTCCAAAAAGATACGAGCCAGGAATAGCAATTAAACCATCCCCAAAACTTGTAGTGGTACGAATTGTGTAGTTTTTTGCTCCACCTGCTAAAACCTTGGAGTCAACATTATTCAGTGGCAACAACCCCCAAAAAATGTACCATTGTTTTTTCTTAGCATCATACTGCCCCGGGCTTTTGCAATCTCCTCGCCCACCGGTTCCAACAGTGTGCATTGTGGCGTTGCAGCCCGAAAGCGTAAGAGCTGTTGCTGCAATTGAAAGTGAAAGAAAGACTGATTTCATGTAGTGAATGATTAGAATAAAAAGTGATTGTTAAAATTATACTTCCCTTAGGTGGCGATTGCGCTGTCGCAAGAGACCCCAAATAGAAACTTAAACCTGACTTGTCGGGTCGTTCGGTTTGTCAGCCGCCACCCGCCGAATGAGCAAAAAACTTGACCTCAGCAGCCTGCAATCTGTCGCACGGAACCCGCCAAACGAGTAATTTATGGACCGTCATCCAACGCCACCGTGTGCTGATGGGGAGGAACGACCCATTTGCACACACGGCAGGTTGGGTGACGGCCCGACTACGGGACGTGCTGCCTATCGCCGGATGCGAAATTGCTACGTTGCCAAAAGACCTGAATGACCAGGTTGCAAATTGTCGCCGGGATGTCAATTTGAACAATTCTAACACTACCGATTTTGCTCTATATTAAGCAGTTCATATTCCTTCTTTTCGTTGCCAGTCTTAAAAGTAGTTTCGTACGTCCTTAGATAGAATTTACAATGTGTACCCAAAAAAGTCTTGTACTCGACCATATCCCAATCATTTATATCTTCGCTTATTTTTCCTGATATTCTCGTTCCATCCAAAAGTTGAAACTCAAACCGTCTTGAATCAAGCAAGATACCCCTAAAAATTCCGTCAAATATAACCTCGCTTTCTTCCCTAATCGTGGAAGAAACTCTCTGATAAGCGTCGGCAACTTTCTCTTTTGATAACTCTAAATGAACTTCACCACTTTCCATTGTCAAAATAGAGTTTTCTTCGGTGATTCCTCGAAGAAATTTCCTTAAACTTACTAACTCGGTTTTTGTGGTGTCTTTTAGGCTGGCTTCAAAGTTTTCGTCGCTTGTGGCATTGGCAACTAATTTAATCACATCCTTGATTGCCTTTGAAACAACAGCACCATCAAAAGCCTCATTAGGTTTGAGTTGACTTAGTTCAACGCCGAAAGATCCTCTTGGAAGGGCCGTTAGAAACAGATCGGAACTCTCTTCTCTTTTCACTTTTTCACCTCTTCTGGCTCTACCTGATCTCTCTTTAGATACTTTGGCTTTAACTAATTCTTGAAATGATGGAACAGCTTTGCTGATAAAGTTAGCCTTTATACCCTGTGAGCCAGACACAGCATCTCCACTGAATAAAAGTTCCACTGTGGGGTCAGAAGACACTTCAGGAAGTGACTCCAACTCTTCACTGTACGCTTTTATTCGCTCAATTAGCCCAACTGACATTAAAGGGTGGTCTCCGACCACATCCAACAATCCCTGTGCGTCAATTATCTGAGCTTTTAAGGCTTGTCTTTGTCTATAGAGGCTCATAAAACAACAGAGTTTAAGTATGCAAGAGCCAATTGGTCATCTGTGGCACTGTCCAGTTTTATCCTTAGCATTCCTTTCCAAACCCGTGAACGAGTATGCGTAAACAACTGAATCCAGTACCTTGTTTGCTCTACCGTTATTTCAGGCGAAGAACAATAGTCGACAGGGTAATGGTCCAAAAGGTAGATTACTTTAGACTGCCCAGAGTAAGCAAATTCAGGAAAATTAGCTAAAATAACCCCCTGCTCATTTTTAGTTAACCCACCGAAAAAAGTAACAACGTCTAAATCCCTCGGTGACCTATTCTCTTCATTTTCAATATTTTGCAAGAAGCTGCCACCTAAATATTGAAACCCTTCCACTATCCCTAAACTACTCATTCTCTTCCGAAAGGCAATGAAGTTTTTCAGAATTATAACCCTTTGCCTTGATGTGGCAAAGCGGTGACATAACTCTAGAGTGGAGCAGTGATAAGGCGATAAATCTGATCGATTTATTGGATTCCCTGTATGGGGTGGGAGAACATCATTGTGGTCAAAATTGGGTATTGGCATACCATAAGATACTGGAAGGTTGTAAATGCTCAAGAGGTAACAGTTACTGACTTTTACTCATACGACTGCTTAAGTTCTGTTTGCCCCAGACTTTTTAAAGGGCAGCTTATTCGCCTATTCTTCAAAGTAGGTAGATTAGATGGCCTACCTACTTTGCAAATTCTCCGCGCTACTTGCCAAGATAGACGCACGCCTTGTCGTCGGATGCCGCAAAATGACGACCTAAAACCCCGCCAACTGGGACATGCAAATTGTCGCCGGACGCTGAAAATTACGGCTTTACAGACCTGCCTTGCCAGACGTACCAACTGTCGCCGGATGCTGAAAATGCCGGTTTTTAAAGGTCTCGAATTCGTTACCTTTAACCTGTCGCCGGTACCCCACGCTCCAGAACAGTGTGGATCAGCACCCAACATGTTATTGTACGACAACTTAATGGACGACAGACTGTTGATAATGTGGTAATTATCGTTAATTGTGATGTTTTCCCCCGGCTTTTCGGCCAAAGGCAACCGTACGCCCGAACAATGATACAAGCATACGGACACGGTGTAACTTTTGCAACCAAATGGCTGATAAAATTTTAGTTTATACCTCGGTTGAGCGAGTCTGGGATATTGACGGGTATCCTAACTACTTCTTTGGCGATGATAAACACCTGTATCGCTACGATTCGCGGGGACGGGTGCGCCGGAACAAGCAAATTGTAGTGGGCTATACAATGGGCTATGTGCTGAAAAGTAAGTTTTTCAGCCTCGTCCGGCTGCGTACCATGCTGCGCCGACATGATCCGGCACCGCATCAAACGGGCTTTTGAACGCGGTAATCCTGTCGGGTGGTTTCCCGTAGCTGCCGGGTGGTTTTGCGGCTTCCGTCATGGCTCCAGCCCGGCGGGCCAAAGATGTAGCCAAGCGCGTTGCGCACCGACCCCGCGCGGGACACGTCGCGCCCGATAGCGGCCCATTCGTGGAAGGCGATGCGGACGGGATTGTGCGAATTAATATTGGTAGTTAGCCCGTAGGTAGGGCGATGCTTCTCCTCGATAAACGTGCCGAACAGCCGATCCCAGATGATGAGTACCCCGGCGTGATTCTTGTCCAGATAATCCAGATCGGAGCCGTGATGTACGCGGTGGTGCGAGGGCGTATTAAAGATAAACTCGATGGGTGCGGGCAGTTTATTGATGTATTCGGTATGAATCCAGAACTGGTACAGCAAACTGACCGCCTGCATGGTCATGATGGCCACCGGCGAAAACCCCACCAGCGGCAGCCAGATCCAGAATACCCACGCACCCGTCAGGTTGCCGGTCCAGGTCTGGCGCAGGGCCGTGCCGAGGTTGTACTTCTGCGACGAGTGATGCACCACGTGCGACGCCCAGAAATACCGGCTCTGATGGCTGATCCGGTGAAACCAGTAGTAGCTGAAATCGTCGGCGAAGAACAGAATTACCCACGGCCATACCTGGGCCATGTCGATGCTGAACAGCCGAAACTGATAGACCAGTGTATAGGCTCCGAATACGATGACCTTGCCCACCAGGCCGATAATGACGTTGCCAATGCCCATACTCAGGCTCCCGGCGGTGTCTTTTACGTCGTAGTAGTCTTTCTGTTGCTTTGCCGTTACGAGGACTTCGGCAACCAGTAAAATAATAAAACCCGGAATGGCGTATTGAATGAGGTCTGTCATGGTTGGCAGATAGCCTGATGTTGCTGGCTAAGAGGACGAAAATACACAAAAACTTCCCGCTATTTCAACACAACAGGAATTTCGTCTAAAGGTGAACGGCTTTGATTACGACATTGACCAGCAAATACACCAGATAACCGACAGGGAGCCTCTTCCCGGTTACGGTCAGACGACGGCCAGTACGGGGATAGAAGCCACGCGGGCCGTTTCCTGCGTAACAGATTCGAGCAGTAGCGTTCGCAGCCAGCTATGCGGTTTGGGCAGCAGCATAATCAGGTCGGCGCGGTGGTCGGCAAAGTAAGCATCCAGGGCCAGCGGCAGGTCGTAGCCGGATAGAAACTGGAACGTATGCGGATCGTCCTGTAACAGGCTGCGCACGTGCAGGGCCGCCCGCTGTAAATCAGGACCCGGCTCATCTTCCACGCAGATTATGTCGAGGGTGGCTCCAAATAGCCGGGCAAACCGCCGGGCGGTATCCAGGGCCAGCAAATTCAGGGGCTGCGCCAGGTCCAGGGCCAGTACAATGTTTCGGGGCGTCTGAAACCGGCTACCCGGTGGTATCAGCAGCATGGGTACCTGCGTTCGGGGAATCAGGTCGGTGGCCAGGCTGCCTTCCTCGCGGGCCCGGCGCGGTTCGTCGCCTACCAGTCCCATCACCAGCAGGTCGGCCTGCTGATTAACGACTTCTTCTTCGATAACACCCGCCCGCGTACCCGACCGGGCCACAACCGATACCATTACGTTACCCTTTGCCTGATGAACGAGACGGCCCCGCAGGTCGCCAAGTTGCCGGATCGCCTGATAATACTGCTTCTGGGTCTCCCTGCCAAGCCAGTCCTCACCCAGCCCTATTGCTACGGGTGGATCGTAAACGTGGAGCAGCACGAGCCGGGCATTGGCAAAAAGAGCCAGTTGGATGGCGTAGTCGCTGGCCCAGTGGGCACTCGGAGAAAAATCAGTTGGTAACAGAATCGTCTTCATATAGTGTTCAGAAAAGTCGGGTAGGGAACGAAACGATACAGCACCTTTACGAAACGAATTCGGTAAAGGTTGGTAGTTTTGTCCGGGACATTCATGACGGAGGTCAAGTGAAGCGCTGATCCTTTTCAGGTAGTTAACCGAACAGGTGCCTGCAATCACCACCCACCCGGCCCGGCTCAACTACCAGGGCGTACCCGAAACCATAGCGGGGCTATAGGCCACGCGGTTTATTGATACGTTTTCATGAACAGACCTTTAGGCGGCTGAGTAAGGATTATAACTTGACAATTCGTCTCGACACGCTTCTGTCACCGACTTGGATGCGTAGCACGTACTGACCCGCCGGATACTGGTAGAGCGGCAGACTTGAGGTTTCGCGCTGGGTTTCCTGCTGCCAGGTCACCTGTCCCCGCACATCCAGCAAATCTATTTGTGCTGTCTGCTTACCCGACAACCCCCGTATCCGTACCGTTAGCGTAGTGGTAGCCGGGATCGGATATACGTCCACGGCCTCGCTCAACAGCTGATCGTCAAGGCCAAGTGGCAGGTTCACGGTAACAATTACCCGCGTTTGAGTGGGAATGGTACTGCCGCATACATTGCTGACGTTCGTCAGAAAATAGGCGGTCGTTTCTCGTGGGTCAACTCGCAGCCGGTGTGGGTTACTGACTGACTGCACCACTTGCCCCGTACCCAGGCCCGTTCCACTGCTGTCGCGGTACGTAAACATCCACGGAGCATCACCCGTAAAAGCAACGGTCAGGCTTGCCGACTCACCTTGATAGATGGCCTGATTGCCTGCCATGACAGCAGTAGGCAGTGGTCTGATGCTCAGTAGCGATGGGCTGCTGGTACCATTGACCGGAATATTGGGATTGGTTGCTACGACCCGCACCCGGTACGTACCGGGCACCGTAGTGGCCGAAACAAGGCCTGAAATCTGACCGTTAGCGGGTACGCTGGCGGGAATATCCGTGAAGTTGAGTTGGGTTGAGTCGGTGGTTGACCGGGCCATTTGAAGGACAAACACACTGCCGGGGTTAAACGCGCCGGTTGTTGAAAATGCCACGGATAAGCTGCCGCCCACACATACCGATGTTGCGGTCAGGGCCAGTGTTTGTATGTCAGGCTGTAGCACCGTTATCGTCGCCGACGCAGCCGGATTTGGCTGGCCTGCCCCGCAGCGATTAGTGACCCCGGCTACCTCATACGTGGTGGTATGCGTTGGCATCACCCTGATCGTAGTGTCCTGAGTAGCCACTCCGGCGAGGCCGTTCGAGAGACGATATTGATAGGGGCCAATTCCGGAGAATTTAAGTGTCAGCGGCACCTCCAGCCCCAGATTAGTGGTAACACTACCGCCTACTGTAAGCGTTGGTGTTTCGCGCACAACCACCCGAATGGCCACGGGCGGGCTTTCGCAGGTGTTGGCACCCGTTTGCGTGACGTAGTACAGATCACCGGCGGTCGGCGTAGTGGTTGGCGGCACCGGTGCGGTTGACGTGACTGTGCCCATTGGGAGTTTCCACGTCAGGTTGGTACCAACCGCTGCGAGCGGTTGCGCGGGGCTGCCCTTGCACAACTCGACAACAGGCTGGGCAACGACAGGGGCGGGGGTAGTCAGTACGTTTACCGACAGCGTGGCCTTTGGTCCCTCGCACCCGGCCACAGTCTGCGCGACCTGATAGGTAAACGCGGCCGCTTTGTCGGTGGCAATAACCGGCGCAACAGGTAATGCGGTCCCATCCTGAGCAAACCAGCGCAGGCCCTCGCCCGTGGCCGACACCGACGCAGGTTTGGTAAACTGGCAGATTTCCCCGGAGGCAACACCCGGCGCCGGGGGCTGGGGCTTAACCGTAACTCTTACCATCGACCGCGACCCCTCACAGCCATCTACCGTCTGCGTAACATAAAAGTTAGTTATTCCCGACAATATTGTACTGATACGAGGTGTAATAACCGAGCCTACGGTGTCTTGATAGCTGGTGTACCAGCGCAGATTTTGGCCCGTTACCGGCAAGTCAGGAGCCGCAGCATACTGGCATAGGGTCGTATTATATGTTGCTGTTGCGGGCGGTGCGTATTTGATGGTAATCAGATATTCGTTGCTATACACAACCGGTTTGGTGCTGGCAACCCTGACTCTATACTTATAGTCTGCCGATCCTACATCAGGAACGAAGCTTATAATTGTAGCTCCAGTATTACCCGTGATGATTTTATTGATAAATGAGTTATTATTCTTGTCAATAACATCTACTCTGAAGGTGTTATCCGGAGCAAAAGCACCGGACACCTCGAACGAGACCTGCATGGGTGCTCTTGGGCAAAAGATGCTGTCACTCACGTAGGTTAACTGAATCCGGGAAGCCTCAACGGGTAGCTGAATGTCCATTTGGTAAACAGCGTCGCCCCCGTTTTTGAAATACGCATTCTGCACCTCATACAAGGGCATCCATCGGTAAACGATCACCGAACCATACGTTGCCTTAATCAGAAAATTGCTGTATCGCATAGTCCAGGGGTAACCACTAGTCGAGGGCTGGTAGGGATTTGTTGCAAACAAGTATTGCCCCTGCTCGTTTGTAGTTGAGCTGACTACCGGGTTTGCCGATACGGCGTAGGAAAACCACTCGACCGGGTACAGCTCCAGCGTTACATTGGCCAGCGGAAGCCCCCGACTATCTGTCGTTTTGATGCCCATTGTCTTTGGAAACGGTTTTGTGATCCACTCCTCACCAACGATGGGTCCGGCTGCTGTCGAGTTCAGTAAATTCGTCGTGTATTCGTCCCAGGTAATGTTGCCATAGGGGTAATTCATGATGGAGCTGACCGGCTCGAACGTATTGTTATTGATCGGATTTTTACTACCCTCCACCCGCATTCCATAAATATCGACCCCCCCACGAGCATGTCCAAACTCGTGTGTCAGCCCATCCGTAGCAAACTGCGCAAACGTTCCATCGAAGAAATCCCAGTTCCAGCTATGATAAATGGTCTGATTGCTACCATACCACCCACCCCCTACAGTCGGTTCGGTAAATTTACCATCAATGACAAGGTTGTAGTTGAAATGCGGGTGAGGCCGAAATACCTCTGTACTGGCGGCTCCCGAAAACACATAGATTGAATCGACCTGAAAGGTATAAACACCATTGAAGGCAAGTCCTCGGTTGAAATTGGCGTTGACGGTTGCGATCTGCTCCCTGACAATCTGGTCGATGGGTTTGCCATAAGCCTGCTCATAATAGGTGGCCGTCCGCTTCTCCACCGCTACCACCACACTAAATGTCCATATCGGCTTGGTGGTAGCGGCAGAACTTGGTAAGCAGGGCATACTAAAGAGCGTAGTCAGTAATAGATAGCCAAGGCGTCCTGCCACCGACCATCTTCTTGGTATCCGTGTTTTTTCAGGCTTTGGGAGTGTTGGCTTCATGGGTTCTGTCCGGCTTTGTAAGCCATAAAGAACGATACTATCGGAGTATCAGGGGCTGACCGGCGTTAGCGGACGCCCTGATATTTGTTAGCTAAGGCGATACATTTAATGCCGGGTACTGGTACCGGCGCGCTGGCACGCCGGTTTTTACCGGAAGTCTGGCCGATGAGTGGCAAAAATTAGTGGAGCAGCAACTCGTCCAAATTTAATGTAGGCCAGCGGGTAGAAGAGCGAAATTTCCGGTGTATATTGTGGGGCTATTTCCCCAGCGCAACTCCCCCATGCACACAGCGTTTCGGATCGTATCCGAGCCGGATGCCGTCAGCCCAGCCCTGACCGCCCCGGCAAACTACACCCTACCCCAGGCTCAACTGGCCAATGCAGCATTCGACAACGTCGTCCGGCAGTTTCTGCGCCATTGGCTCGACGCCGGTACCGTGTCTGGCCTCCATGCCGAAACCAAACAGGACGTCAACGACTTTATCGAAACGGGAGCTTTGCGCTCGTTTTTCAAACACCACGACGACGCCCTCGAACGGCTGCTGACCGACGAAAGCATGGCCGCCCATCTGCTGCGGCCCGCCGGCGAGGTCTTTTTTGAACCAGATGCCTACGAGCCACTCCTATCGCGCTTTGAGCGACGCATCTACAATCTGGCCGCTCACCGCGAACATCGTGAAGTGCCGTTTCGCTACTGTCCGCCCAGCCGACAGGGTGATTTTGGCGATACACCCGATCAAAGCCAGCTACCCTCCGAAGTAATCCGCGAAGACATCGGAACGTATTTTGGTACCCGCCGATCCGATATCACCGCGCTCAACATCCTCGTAGATCAACTCCGGCGTGAAACCCTGCGGCCCGCTTCCTGGCCTGTTATAGTTGTAACGGAAGACTACATGACGGAGTCGCTGCAACGGGTGCGGAGCCTGACCGAAGAAGCCGCCGACAATGGTGACGGGCATCTCCACTGCTTCGTTATCCAGCGACGCCACGCCCCCGACGACCGGCACCTCGGCGCGGCCCTCCTTGTGATGGACCCCGCCCGGCCCGATCTGCCCCAGCGCGTGATTTTCTGTGATACGCTGAACCCAAACGGTACCCCACCCTGGTGGAACAAGTTTGAAGCCAAGATCAATGCCGCGTTTCCGCAGTCCGACGGCCAGCCACTCGCGTCTGACCGGCTCGAAGACGGGGGCGTAAACCTGCAACGACTGCACGACGGCGTTCCGGTCCGGCACCAGGACATTGACTGCGCATTTTATTCAGCCTCGATAGGCCGTGCCTTGATTCAGTTGGCTCAGCAACTGCCAAACCTGATTCGGCATGGTTCAATCAACGACATTGTCAGTGAGATGACCGCCCGGATGCCGGAGTATTTCGACGCCCCCAACCAGCCAAAAGACCCGGTACTGGTACGCGAGGTCAACGTTATACGCCGATGGAATACGGGCCGCGAAGCGCTCCAGAATCTACTACCTACCGTTGTCATCGACTGGTTCACGTCGGTAGTGACTATAGCAGAACTGGCATAAAAAAGCCGGTCTGCGTTTGCGGACCGGCTTTTTGTTAATTGGCAGGTGAATCTATCTTGGTGGAAGTTACGCCATCTCGTCCTCCTGCAACACCTCGCTAACGGGTGTCAGGGGTAAGCCCCAGGCATCGGCCACACCCGCATAGACCACTTTGCCATCGACTACGTTCAGACCCAGTTGCAGGTCCATGTTGTCGCGGCAGGCCTGTTGCCAGCCTTTATTGGCCAGTTGCAGGACGTAGGGCAGTGTAGCGTTAGTGAGGGCAAGCGTACTGGTGTAGGGTACTGCGCCGGGCATGTTGGCCACGCAGTAATGCACCACCCCGTCGATGATAAATGTCGGGTCTTCGTGGGTCGTTGGACGACAGGTTTCAATGCAACCGCCCTGATCTACAGCCACATCGACGAGTACCGTACCAGGGCGCATCAGTTTCAGCATGTCACGCGTGATAAGGTGCGGAGCTTTTGCGCCGGGAATCAGCACAGCACCCACAATCAGATCGCTGGTCTGAATCAGGTTACGGATATTGTACTCGTTCGACATCATGGTGTGTACGTTGGGCGGCATAATGTCGGCCAGATACCGCAGACGCGGCAGACTTACATCCATGATCGTGACGCTGGCACCGAGTCCGGCAGCCATTTTGGCAGCCTGCGTGCCTACAATACCCCCGCCCAGAATCAGGACGTTGGCGGGTTTCACGCCCGGCACGCCACCGAGCAGAATACCCCGGCCTTTCATCGGCTTTTCGAGAAATATTGCCCCTTCCTGAATGGCCATCCGCCCAGCCACTTCCGACATCGGCACCAATAGCGGCAGGCTGCGGTTGCTCTGCTCTACGGTTTCGTAGGCCAGACAAACCGCCTTCTGCTCAATCATGGCGTGGGTCAGTTCTTCTGAGGACGCAAAGTGGAAGTACGTGAACAGCAGTTGATTTTCCTTGATGAGTTTATACTCCGACGCGATGGGTTCTTTGACCTTGATAATCATCTCGGCAATGCCATAGACTTCCTCGATGGTCGGCAACATAATAGCCCCGGCCTGAATGTATTCTTCGTCTTCGAAACCGCTGCCTTCGCCCGCGTTGACCTGCACATAAACCGTATGGCCGAACTTTCGAAGTTCAGTTACGCCAGCGGGGGTCAACGCCACGCGGTTTTCATTGTTTTTTATCTCTTTGGGAACGCCAATAACCATGAGTTGGGGTGTTTACGAATGTCTTTGATTTACCGGACAAAAATAAATCGATACGCTATCTTTTCTAATCAATAATGTTTTTTTAGGAAATAATGCGATATATTGACTGTTTAACAGGAAAAAATCCTGATGAATTAGCTATTTATGCCCACTGGGCGTAAAAAATCCGCATGGACCTTTTAGACAAAACCGACCGGCACATTCTACGATTGCTCCAGACCAACGCCCACCTGACCATGCAGGACATTGGTCAGCAGATCAACCTCTCCAAAACGCCCGTGCATGAGCGTATCAAGCGACTCGAACGCGAGGGCATCATTACGCAATATGTTACGCTCATCGACAAAAAACGGGTGGGCAACGGCCTGACGGTCTATTGTCAGGTCACGCTCGATAAACAAACCCGCGACACCTTTGCCGACTTCGACGCGGCCATCCGTGACCTGCCTGAGGTGCTGGAGTGCAGCCGCGTATCCGGCACGTTTGAC
>JBBRUB010000022.1:0-13730 GCA_038248175.1 Cytophagales bacterium
GGGGGGGGGGGCCCCCCCGCACCAAACCCTGGGCGGCGGGGGGCCCCCACGCCAACGCTATGTTGGTGTTGCCGTAAAGCGGAATGATAGGCATTGGCGGAGCGAGCCGAGTCCGAGGGGCTGCCAGTCGCTGAGTTCAGAATTCGCTGGAGCGGGCGGCCAGCCGACGAGGGTGGGGCATTGAGTACTGAGATCAACCCCCACACCCATAAACCCCCGGCCACAACGCCCGCCCCCAGCACCTGCCGCCGACGACGGGTCAGGCTGGTGCGGGCCTCCCAGTGACGCACCGCCAGTAGCAACTGGCGCGTCAGTCGGCGGGCGTAGTACCGAAGATGCCGGGCGATACCCGCACGAACGGGGACTGGAGGGCGGGGCCTGAGGGCGGGTATTGCCTGCCCGTTGCTGCGGTGATTGCTGGCCGTTTCCATCACTGATCGCGGGTTTCGACGCGGATGTCGGTGTTGTCGGTGGGCACGAACCGCTCGATGGTAAATCCGTGGGGGTTGACGTCCGTACGGGGTACATCGATGAGCGAACCCTGCACTTTCAGGTTTCGCTCGGTGAGCGTCGTTTCCCGCACCAAAAGAATGCGCGCGGTCGCCGTAAACGGATACGGACTGCGGCTCATATCGACGTTGATGTCACTGAGTTCCACCTGGATGCTCTGGTGAACACCGCCCTGAATCATGTCCGAATAGAATTTCTTCTCGACCAGGTCTTTATAGAGCCGGGCCGCCGAATTGTCGGCCAGCATCAGGGCTTCACTGACCGTTTTGCGGATCTGATCGGGGTTTGGTTCGAGGGTGAAAAAAAGACGCATGAACGTGCGGATATGGTCTTTGGCTTCCACGTCCCGGTTGACGTTGTGATCCTGGGCGAGAGCCATCATGATGCTTTTGCCGCCTTCCATGACGTAAACGCGTTCCCGGCTGGCCTCCATGCTCTTGAATGCCCACCAGACCGTCACCGCCCCCAGGGCGAGCACGCCCAGGATGACGGCAAACATGACCGTCCGAATCATTTTAAAGCTGGTTTCGAGGTTACGCAGCGACTTGAAATTTATGTTTTGTTCAGCAGCCATTGGATTACTTGATTAGAGAGAGAAAAAAATTAAACTCGGTTGAGACGGGGTTGCTTGTCATTGGATTTTTCTGCGTCTCTACCCCTGAGACCCGCCAGGGCGAGACCCGCACCGCCACCAAGAGGACTTCCGCCGGACCGGACTCCTTTCAGCGTGCGCGAAATGGCGTCACCCGCCCCCGAGGCCTCGACGATCCAACCGGCTGTCATCGGCACGGTCATGTAGGCCACCGTACCGATTAGGTAAAACACGACGATGGTGAAATTATCGGCCGAAAAATAGCTGGCGTTCACATCGGCCAGATTCTGGATATCACGTTCCAGCATCTTTACGTGCATGGCTTCCAGCATGCCGCCCAGCAGGTTGGTAATGGGTATCCACATGAGCAGATTCAGCAGACGACCCACCCAACTGGCCAGGCCCGAATAAAACCACTCGAAGGTGGACAGACCGATGGTAATGGGTCCCGTCAGCAGCATCACCAGAATAAAGAAGCTGACTAAAAATTTCAGCAGCACAAACGCCACCATGTACAGAATCTCACCAATCAGGGCCAGCAGTTTGTCGATCCAGCCCTGGATCGACGAATCGATCATGTCGGAGGCAAACTGGCTGGCTTTGGAGGTGTCAAACAGGGCCGCCAGCATCTCGATGCCATCAACCTTCTGATCGTTGTTCGAGTCGAGCAATCCCAGCGTACGGGTTTGGAGCTTGGCAGCGACCATATCCCGTTTTTTCTGGGTTAGCTGCTTCACTTTGCTTTCCTGCTTGACCATGAACGAGCTGGTGCTCTTCTCGAGGCCCCCCTGGAGAGCCTGAACCGCCTTGATGATGGGACCGTAGCTGGCCAACACCAGGGCGATGGCGATGGGCCGGAACAGGGGATAAATATCAATCGGCTCCGAGCGGATCAGATGCCCCCATACCCGGTTAAAAATGTAGAAAAGCGCGCCGAGGCCACCGATGGCTTTGGCCAGGCTGATAAACAGCGTGGCGTTGACCAGTAAATCATCGACCAGGGCGGAGAGTTGGGTAACGATAGCGTCTTGCATCAGAACAAAGCGGATGGAGAGCCAGTAGGCTGACTCGGTGGAAATTGATTAATTGTCGGTGTCCCCGTACCGGTTGCTGGTACCCAGGCTACGACCCGCTTTCCCCCGGTATTCAGCGTGCAGCTTGGACTGCACGGCCCGGTTGGTCTGGCCAGTGACAGTCCGCATGGCGTTCTTGTTGGCGTTTGCCTTGTCGAGGGCCTTGCGCTGCAGCCGCATCCGGTCGTAAACCGACAGGCTCATAAGCTGGGCTTCAGGAGTATCGTCGTCACCTAGCTCAAACTTATTCTTCGAGATCTTTTTAGCCATCTCCTGGTACCCTTCCGCTTCCTGCATCAGTATCCCGGTGGTAACGGAGCTTATCCAGCCGTTTTCCACGACGTTGTCAGTTTGGGAGTCGCCCACGCTCATGTCGCGGTACTTGAGCAGATCGTTGGTGTGTTGATTGGGGTAATACTCCTCAACATTCGATACGTGCTCACCCCACAGCGTTTTGTTGACGGCATCCGTCTTTTTGACGATCAGGCCATCGACGACATCGGGATGGGGCTTTAATTTGCTGTTTGCCTTGGCCAAATCGACTTTGAGCTTCTGATAGCCCATCTTAATCTGGTTATTAAGGGCTTTTTTGGCAATCGCCTTGAGCCGGTCAATTTCTTCGGCCAGCGACTTGTCTTTCTTGTCCTGGTACTTTTTTATCACTTTAGCCCCCAGCGATCCGGTTGGCATCGCGTCTGCCAGTGCCTCAACCAGTTCATCCTTTAATTTATCGATGAGCAGGTCGGTGAACGCTACTTCGTACCCCTGGATGGCATCCATGAAATCACTCGTACTGCCCCGTAATATATTGTTGAGGTCTTTTTCGATTTCTTTGGACGAGCCAAAGTCAGAGCGCACGCTCTGGGACTGTGGAATATCCCCGGACGAAAGCTGGGCCATCGCGGGCGCAGCCAGCAGATACCCGCAAATTCCCAGGAAGAGTATTATAATCCGGGTAACCGGCTGAACTAGCTTACTCATAATGGTATCAAATTAAAAAATGAATGATTAGAGCTACCGGGACCGGCGCACCCGCAGGGCACCCCCGCCCTGCAAATCTTCTGAGCCTACCAATCCGTCGTAGGCCTTCATCCGGTTGACATCCCCGATCCGGTAGCGGGCTACCAGTTGAATTTGCTTACGGATGCGCTCCGCACCGCCGAACCGGGTCTTGATGCGACTCAGCGTCTGATCGAGGACCTCCATGCGGTCCCCTTCGCCCATGTAGGCCGACTCGGAGCCGTTATTGGTGACAATTTTGATTTCCTGGATCAAATCCGACATGTCCCCGTAAAGGGCCAGTGTCTCGTTAAGGCTACTTTGCTCAGCCGCTGTAAAGACGCTGGACCCACTACCACCCGGTAGCCGTTCGCTAAGCAGCGATTTGGATGTATTGATTGAAAACTCGACGGCTTCCGCGTGTTTTTTCAGTTCCAGGTTCTTATAGTACCTGGCGAAATTATCGGTTAGCTCGGTGTTGCTCTTTTGCTCGGCGACGGCTACTTTCAATTCGTTATAGCCCAGCTTCTGCACCTTCGAATAAGCATCTTTCATCATGTCCTTGAGCTTCTCCATCGACCGAAGGGGGGAAGAACCCAGCAGCGACTGAAGCTGCTCCATCAGGAAGTTTTCCAGCAGTTGCGTCAGGCCGGCCATGATGTCGTCTTCGGTTTCCTTGATCAGATCCTCGACGTCCTGCTTTACTTTATCGGCGTAGTTACCAAGGATCTGACCGGGGTTAAACGAACCGGAACTGTTGTGGCCCGGCGTCCAGGGAGAGACTTCGGGCCACGTCGTTTCATCGAGCGGGTCGAAATTGGTGGGCAGCACCAGCGTGTCAGCCAGGGCCGTCGCATTCAGCAAGGCCGAATGCGGGGCAGGCAAATTTTTTGCCTGCAGGGTAAAGGCGTTCAGCAGGAACGCCGTAAAACCGGCGTAAACCAGCCACCGGCGCCGGGGGAGAGAAGGTATTAGCTGCATACTTAATCGAGTTAAAATGAATTGATACGTGCTTCTATCCGGCAGCCAGCAACCGGGTTTCTTCCTCGGCGGCCAGCACTGAGCGCAGCCCCAGATCGTAATTGCCCCCGTTGGCGAAAACCGCATCTTTCACCCTGACTTTCTCACTCTGCTCGGTGGTGAAGGCCATGTACTCACCCCGGCTGACTTCCAGGCCGTAAACGGCGGCTTTCTGGGCCGCGAAACTCACGAAGAACTCTTTGTATCGGCGCGAGGGATCTAAGTCCTTATTCACGCTCAGGGCCAGGTTCTTTTCCGTGTCGGTCAGGGCCAGAAACACCTTTATCTGCTCGAACTTGTTGGCGTATTTGCTTTGGTCCATCAGAATGCGCGTGTCGGCGTTATTGATGATGGATTCCTTGACGATCTTGGACCCCAAAATATCATCAACCTCCTGGGTCACGATCCAGGCCTCGCCAAAGTGTTTGCGGACGGTTTTGTAGAGATACTTGATATACTCCGCCATCTTGTCTTTCATGATGGCTTTCCAGGCTTCCTCGATGAGCATGATTTTACGCACCCCTTTCAGCGTCCTCATCTTAGTAATGAAGGTATCCATGATGATTATGGTCACGACGGGGAACAGAATCGGGTTGTCCTTGATATTGTCAAGTTCAAAGACAATAAACCGGTCATTAGTCAGGTCCAGATTATCCCGCGAGTTGAGCAGGTAGTCGTATTCACCTCCTTCGTAAAAAGGGGCCATAACAATCATGAAGCTGTCGTAATCGAACTGCCGCTCATTAATCTTTTTGGCGTCGATACTCTCTTTGAAAGGTCCTTCCAGAAATTTGTAAAAACTGTTGAAACACGGAAATACGTCCCGGTCGACCACATTGATGTAATCGAAATAGCCCCGCACGGCCAGGGAAAGAGCCGTTTCCTCCAGACGTGTGATGGTCTCATCCTCTTTCTTCCAGAGCGAGATCAGCAGGGCCTTGATGGTTTCGTATTTCTCGATGTCGGGCATCCCCCGTCCCATGATGTAGAAGGGATTGAAGGTGATCGGTTTTTCAGCCGTGAACGTCAGGTACTTACCACCCAGCATCTGACACAGTCCTTCGTAGGAATCCCCCACGTCGACGATCAGTACGTGACTGCCCTGGATATAGTAGCTGCGCACGAAATGATTGGTCAGGAATGACTTGCCACTGCCTGAGGGTCCCAGAATAAATTTGTTCCGGTTGGTAATCCAGCCCCGTTTCATGGGTTCATCGGAAAAATCGACGAACATGGGTTTGCCACTAAGCCGGTCGGTTACCCGGATGCCGGTATCGGAATGACTGGTCGGCGAGCAGCTCTCCTGGTTGAGCAGACACACCGCCTGGGGAATGAACGTCCAAAACTTATCCTCAATGGGTAGGTCGGACGCATTGCCCGGTATACCTGCCCAGAACAAAGCCAGCGTATCGAACTCGTTGGTATCCCGGGGGCGGATGCCCATTTTGGCAATGGCCGCCGTTACCTTGTTGCGGATTTCGGGCAGCTCAGATTTGTCGGTGGTCCACACCATGAGGTTGTAATGAACCCGCACGGGTGGGTAGCCAGTGTCGGCGGCATACTCCAGAAACTCATTGATCTTCTGGGCGTTGCTGGCGTTGCTTTTAGTGAAACTGGCCAGCGCCGTCATTTGCTGGGCGCGGGCTTCGAGCTTAGGGGTTATCTGGTGTTTATCTTCTTTAAAGATATACTGGTTATAGACGTGGTTGGTATTCAGCATCAGGCCTACTGGTGCGGCATAGCCTACGGTGACCGTAGAATTTTCAGTCGAGAGGGCCGCTACTTCATTGTGCGTATAGACCTGATCGGGCATGTCCTCGATGTCGGACAAGGCATAAAAACTAACAATTTTATCGCCCACCCGCAGGTGTTCATCCCGTCGAATATCACAGTGAGGTACAATCTCGGCCTCGGGTTCGAGACTCATGTACCGCTCGAAAATACCAGCCTTCATTGGATCGGCACTATAGAGTTCGTCGTCTTTGAGCCGCCGTAACGAGAGGTTACGGGCCGAGTTCATAATGGATACGAACTGCTGAATAGCCGAAAAAAACTGTGAGAGCTTACCGGGGTCATTGATCTCACGCGGAACGAAGGTGCCCCGTACCAGACTGGTGTGCGCAGTGGTTACCTCCGAGCGGGACGAGTGCGTTTTGCTGATGTAGAGGTAGCAGCGGTGGTTGAGATAAGAGCGCTCATTGAAATGCTTGTTGGATGACTTATCGAGGTACGTCGTGCGAAAATCACTTTCTCCGTCCTGGGCCGCGTCGTAGGTTTCGGTCGTGAACCAGTCCTGCTTGTGGATGATCGTATGCTCGGGCAGGACCGAAATGGCTTTGCCCCACAACTCGTTGAGTTCGCGAAAATCACCCGTCTCGACTGTACCCGAAGCAGTTTCAATTTTGGAGGCCGACAGCGTATAGATTTCGGGAAGGGTCACCTCGAAGCACGCCGTGATATCGCCCCACTTGGAAATGATGCAGTCATTTTCGACGGCACGGATGGGCCAGTACTTGGACAGGGGGGCTGATTCATTAGCCATAAGGAGAACGGATAAAAAGTTAGGTGATGCCAAAACCTGCGGCAGTGCAGGGAAAGATCGCGCTTCGGTGATGCGCCCGGATTAGGCTTTACGTTTCCGCTTGAGTTTGTCCCAGCCCGAGGTCTTGATCTTGTTTTTGTCGGGGTTGATCATATCCCGGTATTGACTGGAGGACTGCACCCGGATCAGGAGTGGATAGCGATTCCGCGATTGAAACTTGATGAGGCCCCGCTCGCCATGCTCTTTGGAGTACGAGGCCAGCTTGCTGTAGATGCCAAACAGGACCAGACCCACGCCCCCGTACGCAATGAAGCTGTTGAGGCCAAGTACCATGAAAATCGTGGCGAACACCATGCCTACCACCGCCGAGCCGGCCAGGTATAGCAAATAGTTGATGCCCCTAATGCCGAGCACTTCGGGCGGTCGGTCGACGCCTTTGTTTACCTGATACATAATGGAGAGGATTACCTGAAATAGAGGTCGACGAAATACAAGATCGACACGCAGAAAAAAATGGTCATAAACCAGGTGAAGGCCGCTATTGGCGCGGACGAGTCGCCCTGGGCAAATTTGTTGTAGACGCGGCTACCGCCGATTAATCCGGCTACCCCGGTGAACAACATAGCAAAGACCTTGAATGCCTTATACATGCCCGAGACTTCCATCATAGCGCCGTTGTCGGCAGGAAGTGTCGACTGAGCGAAGACAACGCTCTGAATCAAGATAAGACTTAACGCTAGGAAAAACGTATGGAACGGAGCGGGAAACGTCATAACCATAGAAGAGGGGTAAGAAAAACCCTCTCCCGCTACACACCCTACCTGTTAGGGGTCTGTATAACCGGAGAGGGAAGGAATGACGACTATCGCAGGTTGAAAACGCTCTCCAGCATAGCGACCACGACACCAGCGAAAATTAGCGCACCTACCCACGAAGCGACAGCCTTGCGAGTGTCCGGGTCGCCGTTGCTCCACTTGGAATAGCAGGAAGCCGCCCCGATCATGCCCATGATCCCCATCACGATCAGGATAATGGTCTTCAGCGTCTTCCACATGCCACCAATGTCGGTAGAGGCTTTCTCCAGCGCGGCACTGGCTGTGCCCACCTGCGCCCAGCCGTCCGTGCTGACCAGCGTTGCCCCTACCAGCAACAGGGCCAGAAAAGCGTACCGCTTGCGCGGTGAATCCAAAAAAGTTGCTGATGCCTGTTTCATAAAAAATAGTTTTTTGGTTTTTCAGCCGACACCCTGCCAACCGTAGCTGATTCAAAAATAGAATTTACAAATTGTTAATTAGATACAATTCCTTATTTATTTTTTTTTCGGTCGAAATTGGGTGTTTTTCGGTCGGTTTATTGATTTGAAAAGAATACATCCCTTATGATTTCGGCCTTCACCAGCCAACCTGTACGACTACTCTTCGTCGTCGGGATCAGGAAAATCCCAATGAGGTCTTACAGTTGGAAGGATGGACGATTCGTCTGTGACAGATGCACCGTCAACTGCTGATGCCGAGGTATCGTCAGCGTGAGCAGGCGACGTCTGGATTAATTCGGAACCCTTAACGAATCGTTCAGTGGTTGATGACTCAGGTTCTTCGGCCTCTACCGGATTAATCAGTGATAACTCATCGTCTGCCGGCTTGCTCATGCCTACCAATCGCCCAATGGTGGCCAGATCCTCGTCGTGAAGACGTATCTTTTTTTCGGGCAGCGTGCCCAGCATACTTACCATAGCCGCAGCTACATTAGCATCACGATGCTGGCCGTAGTAGTCAATACTTCGGCCAACCTGCCGGGTATGGTGTCTGACGACTTTTTCTGACTTGCCCTGTCTAATCGCTTCCACCAGACTATGGGTCATCTCTTTAGTCTTCAGCAGTGAGTAGAAGTACTGATTAATTTCGATGCCACGAACTGAGTCATCGATTGGTTCTTCCCTGGCATCGGCTAAGTCCATCTCAATGACTGCACCGGCAGCCAATGAACCACCCGCCTCAATTAAATCCACGAAACCCCCGACTTCGCCACTGAGCTGGGCGGTCAGCCCGTTGCCTACAAGCGGGTTGTCATCGTTTAGACTCGATCCGAAGTCTGATTCTACCCCAGCCGAAGCGCCCGTGTTATTCTCCTCTGCGACATTCCGATCTGCCGATTGGGCTGAGGAGGATGACAGGCTGTTCATTTGCTGAAACTGCAACTCGTAGAGTTTTTGCATCTGCTGTTCCAACCGGGTAACCGAATCCTGAATTTTAGTATATAGTTCGTCAGCACCCGAAGCAGTTTGACTACCAGTTGGTCCTGATTCCTCTGACTGATCTAAAACTACCTGCGTAAAACCTGAGACGACCTGGATAGTATGGATGTGCTGCCCTGAAAAATCTTCGAAGTCTGCGTCGGTGAGGACCTGGTCAATTTCATCTCCTTCTTTGGAGGAGTCGATTGGCACTGGGGAACCGTCGGTAGCCGAAGGCGGATCGATGGCCGAATCTGAAGCATCATTTACTGACGTGGAAGAATCAGTATCTGTAGTAGAGGGGATAGGTGACGGTGCTGGACGCGGGGAGATATCGTTCCCGGTAGGTTGCGGTTCCAGGTTCGCCGTCACCAGGCCACGCAGGTAAATCAATACCTTATCTTTGGCCTGGGGACCCATTAGTTTGATTAGCTGTAGTACGCCGACCACACCCAAAACGATGCCAATAAAAGCGAGTATATTCATGATAAAACGTGTTAAGATTTGACGTGATTGAAGTCATTGCTACGGATGCATTCAAACGTAGTTGGTTAGTCAAGTAGTGAGTTGATGGCGGCTGCAAGCCGAGCCTGCGCATTGAGCTGATCCTGGTAGTCATCGGCAGCGAGTCGGGCCATCAGTGTCTCGACACCCGTCTGATGTTCATCCAGAAACTTATTCAACAGGTAATACACCAGTGTTTCGATACGAAACGAATGCGGTTCTTTTTCGTCAGGAAACATCCGGGCAATGGCTCTTGAGACGGAACTCACCCGATGAGCAGTTTCACCAGTGATACACAGATTAACATCTCCCCTGCTGTACCTTCTGGTACGCCTGGGCTTAGAAGGCAGGCTTAGCAAGAAAGCCGTTAACTGACCGGCCTGATCTGTTTCGGTAGGTGCTTGACCGTTGGAGAACGCTCTATTGTTTTTCATACTGGTTTGGTAGCAATTGGAAATCTGTTGATTCACAGCAGGGGTTGCAAAAAACAGAATGTCTAAAATTTTAGACAAAACTTCAGTTGGAGGAAAAGACGTCCGATCGGGAAGGCGCTGCGGGTAATTTCTTCAGTTCCTGTAAGGCCTTTATATGGCTACGTAGAAATTGCCGAAACAGATAGTTCGCCAGATCGTCCGTTCGAAAGGAAACTGATCCCTCCCTATCAGAGGGCCTCAGGTCAGATAAATAGCTTTGTAGGGAGCGAAGAATGTGGGCGGTATCAGGGGAAATACGTATGTGCATTTCGCCTGTTTCGCAAACTTTCCCCCCTGATTCGGGATCAGAGAGACTCAGCAGAAAATCAGCTAATTCCGACAGCGACTGGTATCCCACTGATTCAATCGAAGACGCTGGAATTAACTGCTTCAAAATCAGATCAGGCCGACGGGCAGGGGCACGGGGCGTAGCTTTCTGAGGAGAAAAAGAAGGCGCAAGAGTGAGCTTTGCAGGCACAACTGGAATGCCGGGTTTTACGTTGGACTCATCCAATCGAGAGGTATACTCATGCCTTGACGTCTCACCAAAAGCAGTTTCAGCGGATGAGGAATCGTCCGCCGAAACTGCTTCGGTTAACTGACCGCCTGGAATTGAGGGAACCGGTTCTGTCTCTGGTTCAACAGGAATCGTTGGTGGGGCGTGGTCAGGTTCTCCCCTTGATTCGGAAATCAAACCGCTATTGGTGACGGGTTCCACGGGTATGGTTACGTCCGCAGGCGCGGGCACATGAATAGCTGGTACCTCCAATGAATCAACTGGACTGACCTGCTGGGCATCCTCAGCTTCCCCTTCCGCCTTCAACTTCGCTGCGAAGGCCAGAAAGGTAGCGCTGGGTTTATAGTCTTCAAACTCAATAGATTTCTTACGTGTCATACCAACAGTGATAATCGGTCTGTGTACAAAAAGAAGCGGTACCCGTCAAGCAGGCACTCATGGCTTACTCGGTCAAGACCGCGCCGACGGGAGAGTCCAGGAACACTGCCAGCTCATCCATGAATGGGGATAGTGCATCAGGGGCTGGACCGATGGTCGTTATCTCCCGAAATTCCCGGTTTTTGAAGGCTATGAAATTGAAGATATAGACGCCGGGGCTATTCCTGCGTATATAATCTTCCAAACCTTTACGCCCCGTTTCCGAGTGGTTACGGTCCAGTCGAGACCACAAAAAACCAATCCGAAGCTCAGACCGGAAGTCGTGCAGGATATGGATTGTATCCAGTGCAGCCTGGATACTCATTACCTCCATTTCACAGGGTATTATCGCCAGATCCAGATGCTTGACGATTTGCCGAATACCCTCGACATTCAACGTTCCAGGCAAATCTACCAGCATGAAGTCTATCGCTTTACTACTGGTCATCGCCGTTAGTCGAATACCGCTCGTTTCGACATTCGAAGGATCAATTGGGTAAGGTTTGACGCCCACTTCCTGCAATGCTTCGAGCGTAGGCAACCCGTTGCCTTCAGTACTTAATTTGTACAAGTCCCGCTGACGCTGATTAAATAAACTGTGCTGCGGAAAGTCAGAATCAATTACCACACAACTCATGTTATGATCATTCAAGAAAGCAGCCGTTGCTTTTGTCAACGTTGATTTTCCTGTACCACCTTTCTGGCAAATAAAACTTAAGACTTTTGGCATAATTGATAATCGAATTATTAGTGAAACACTATTTAAAAAAATGAATTATTGTTATAATCTGATATTAAAATCAGGTAATGTCTGTTCAGTGAGTGGTCAACTTTGTACCCACGACAGGCTCCTATTCTATACTCTTTGATTCGACAGTGTCCAGTTCGGCACCCACCGATTTGTTACTTTCCGTGTTGAACCTCTCTTGTTCCATACTCTCCGATTGGACATGTTCCTATTCGTTACGTTTCGATTGCAGACCTTCCGATTTAATACTTACCGGTTTGAGACCTTCCGATGGCAGACCTTCCGGTTAGATACCATCCGTTTATATACCATCTGGTTCGAGACCCTCCGAGTCGGTATCATCCGGTTCGAGACCCTCCGAGTCGAAGCCTTCCGGTTCGAGACCACCCGGTTTGATACCTTCCGATTTGGCACTTTCCCGCTTGAGACCATCCTGTCCGAAACCTTCCGGTTCGGTACCCTCTGATCGGAAACCTTCCAGCGAGTCACTCCCCAGTTTGAGACCGTTCGCTCAGAGACTCACCAGTTGGCTACCTTCTGCTTTTATACCCTCTGATTTGATATCCTCCGATTTGAGACCCTCCGATTCGAAACCTTTCGATGGCAGACCTTCCGGTTTGAGACCCTCCCGCCAGATGGCTTTAAAGAGCATCTTGGTACTGCCGTCAAAAGTAAATTTATTAATTATCATTTCAATTTAGCTTTTAATAATATTTTTATTCGGTCGAAATATACTGAGAGATTCCCTCACACGTCAGCCCCAAATTCAGTCATATTGACGAATCTGAACAACATCTTTACTAATAGCTTATGAGTATATGAGCCATTTTATTCCATGTCTTTTGTCCCATAAAGCCAGTTTAAGCCCTATTTTCTTTGTAAGTAGCTTGTAGTAGAACTCTTATCCGGCGCTTAATTGGTTACCCTTACCGACCAAAGTCGAACTGAAAGCCGCCTATGAACGGCCTAATTTCGACCGAATAAAAAAAAGCCCTAAAATCATTGCATCTGTCCTGAAATGGACGCTCTTTTGTGCCGGGCCCCATCGCCAAAAGCGATAGCAAGATGTGGAACTTGGTCCCAAATGGCTTCCTAACGTCAGCCCTTTGCGCCCTGCTTTCCCGATCTTGCTCTGCGAGGCCACCAGCATCCGCTGCGAAAGGCTCGTTAACACATTCGCCTTCCTTGCGGCTGAGATATACCCACCTGCGGCCACTTAAGAGATGGCCTTTTCATCTTACGGATCACCGAACCGCTACGCTTAATACCCATGAAAACGACAGCAAAACCGCAATCTGATCTTGACTCCGAAGGGGAGGTGGTAGTTAAAAAGAGGACGAATCGCTACTCGACTCCCTTCAAAGCGGAGGCTGACAAAGCCACGAAGTTGACCAAGACCTACCTGACTCCCGGGGAGTCGGAGATGTTCGAAGGCAACTATCGCCTGGCTTGTCTGGGGCGGAAAATGTCCAGAAGCCAATTCATAAAAGAGCGAATTCTAATAAAGGAAAATGAGGAGCAGCAGTTCGATTTTGAAAAGGAAGCCACAGTAGAACAAAGACAGGAAGTGAAAAAGAGTAGTAAAGAGGAAAAAAAATTGTTGTCGATTGCTCAGCTAAACAGATTAGAAGAGTTAACAAAGAACCTGAACCGAATTGGTGTCAACTATAATCAATCGACCCGTCGGCTAAATCAATTCGATTTACCCCCGGACATTTTTGGCGAAGCAGTGGTGAATAAGGAACTGGAAAAGCAAATCATTCAACTCGTCGAGCAGCTTGAAAATTTGTATAGAGAAATAGAGCAACGGTTTAGCGAAAAAGAAAAGTAAGAAAGGATGATCTGTCGAATCAATACGGGTGCCAAACCGTCGGGAGCAGTTTACTATAATGAGGATAAAGTTGCCAACGGGGAGGCCCGTTTTTTAGGGGGCGTCAACTCCATCACGTTCAAAGGAGAAGATATCTCTATGCAGCAAAAGATGGCCGTACTGGAACGGTACACATCCACCAATCCACGGATCAGTAAACCAACTTTTCACGCGTCACTGGCCTTTCATCCCAGCGAACAATTGAGCGATCAACAGCTTACTGAAATCGGCA
>JBBRUB010000023.1:0-13694 GCA_038248175.1 Cytophagales bacterium
TGGATGGCTCCACGCGGCCTAATCTCATTATTGCTATATCTTAACATTCCCGAAAGCCTGCGACTCCTGGGGTTTCGGAATGGCATCCCGATGCTGGTCGTCGTGCTGTCGTCGCTGGTTATGATGGCGGGATCCTGGGGAAAATCAGTGAAGAACGATGAGTGAAGAACGTCCTCCGCTGACATTAAAGCCTGCGCCAGCTCGTTCTTCACTCATCGTCCGTCACTCTTCACTAAAAAAACGTACCGCCGAAATGACCATATCCTTCTGGCTTTCAAGTAATTGAGGTTAGTTTCATTGGCGAAGGCTTCGCGTTCAAAACTTATGCTTCGGTAAGCCAGATAATGCGTTTTCCCCTGGATTCGGCGGATAATGTATTCAATACCGTACCAGACGTAGAAGGGCAAAATACCCAGTTCGGCCTGTTGCCGCAGATGGATGCGCTCATGGTTAAGCAGCACCGGGCCGGGCTGGGGCTGGCGCACCAGAATGAACGGAAACAGGGCCATCCCGTCGGCATTAAGCCGCGAAAACTGAACGACTAACGACTTTTTCATCTTCTATCAGGAGACAATTCCGATTCTATTCCAGTTTCAAAAGATATGATTCTTACGCTTACTCTGGTTTTTGTCATCGGCTACCTGCTGATTACGCTCGAACACCCTATTAAAATCAATAAAACGGCTACCGCCCTCATTACGGGCGTAGTGTGCTGGGCAGTCTATGCGCTGGCCTCTCCTGACCGCGAACCCGTTATCGAAGAACTGGGGCATCACCTCAGCGAGATTGCCGAAATTCTGTTCTTCCTGCTCGGTGCCATGACGGTAGTTGAACTCATCGACGTACACGATGGCTTCACGGTCATTACCGACCGTATTGCCAGCCGCAATACACGCACCCTGCTCTGGACCATCAGCATTCTGACGTTTTTCATGTCGGCCCTTCTGGACAACCTGACCTCTACCATCGTCATGATTTCGGTGGCCCGCAAGTTAGTGACCGACCCCGACCAGCGGAAAGTCGTGGCCGGTATGATTGTCCTGTCGGCCAACTCGGGCGGGGCCTGGTCGCCCATTGGCGACGTCACCACGACGATGCTCTGGATTGGTGGTCAGGTCACGACACTCAACATTATCCGGCAGTTGCTGCTACCCAGTATAGTGTCTCTGCTGGTACCGCTGGTGATTGTTACCTCGCTCTATAAAGCAGACGCACAGGCCATGCTGGGTACGGCAGGACGCGGCATCAGCCGCCCCTACGTCACCAAACAGCACCGCTTTGAGCGTCGGCTGATGCTGGGCGTTGGTCTGGGTGGAATGCTGTTCGTACCCATTTTCAAGACCATAACGCACCTGCCACCCTATATGGGCATGATGCTGGTGCTGGGGATAGTCTGGGTAGTATCAGAACTGGTACACAGCGAAAAAGACGATGCTGAACGGCAAAAATACACCCCAGCCCACGCCCTGAGCCGTATTGACACACCCAGTGTGATGTTCTTCCTCGGAATTTTGCTGGCGGTTGGTTCACTACAGGCCACCGGTTTGCTGCGCGACATGGCCGAATCACTAACCCGCACGGTGGGTAATCTGGACGTTATCATCCTGCTCATCGGTATGGCATCGGCAGTGGTTGACAACGTACCGATTGTAGCTGCGGCAATGGGTATGTACGATTTACAGACCTACCCGCCCGATGCCAAACTGTGGGAGTTTCTGGCCTATTGCGCCGGTACGGGCGGCAGTATGCTGTTGATTGGCTCGGCTGCGGGTGTGGCCGTCATGGGCATGGAGCGGCTGTCGTTTGGCTGGTACCTGCGCCGGATCAGCTGGCTGGCCCTGATTGGCTACGTAGCCGGTGCGCTAACCTACCTGGGGCAGTATGCTTTGTTTGGGTAGTGGGTTTTTATCCGGTACGCCAACGCGGCAGAGGAAGGGGAGTTAAGCACAGAGGCAACGGAGCAAAAACTCTGTTGCCTCTGTGCTTAACTCCCCTTCCTCCGTGTTAAAAAGTACTCAGAAATCCGTGTCGGCTTTGGCCAGTTGCAGCGGCTTGATCCAGACATTGCGGTAAAGAACGTTATGGCCCTCGGCCTGAAGTTTCAGACCACCGGACATGTCGGTAACGCCCTTGCCACCGTCATTGCCACCGTCGATTCCGGAATTTGGCCCACCCCATACCTGACTGATTTTCTGGTTATTGTGTACTTTTTTTCCGTTGAAATATATCGTCACCATAGCCGGTTCGGTGCGTTTGCCATCCGCAAAGCGGGCCGTGCGGAACTGAATGTCATACGCATTCCACTTGCCAATACCTGCATAAGCATAATACGGCGAAGGCGATTCGTTGATGACCGCACCCATACCGTGCGAGGTGGTATCGCCATCGACTATCTGGATTTCGTAGCGATTTTGCAGATAGACACCACTGTTGCCGCCCGGTTCAGTAATCATGAATTCGACGTGGATGCGGGCGTCACGGTACTCTTTTTTGGTCACGATATCGGCGGCTCCGTATTTACCGCCCGCAGCTGCCGGGTCGTTGGTGTTGAGGACCATACCCGAACCAGCCGGGTCTTTCACCAGAAACCATTTAATGGGCAACGTAGCTGCCAAACGCGGGCCTTTCCAGTACGTCCAGTTCTGGTCCAGCATCTGCCGGGTGCCGTCAAACAGCAGGTCGGCCCCTTTGGCTGGTTTGGTACCCACGCCAACGGGTGGCTTTACCGTGGGAAGCATAGCAGTCCCAACGGCAAACAGCGATAGGGTAATGAGCAGAAGGACGAGTTTCTGAGGTTGTTGTTTCATGGAATTACTGGGTATATAAACGAATGAGACATGCAACGGTATAAGTCCTGAACAGCTGATTTATACCGGCGCGGCTTTTGATAACGGAACACAAAATAACACCTATGCTCCATCATTATCCTGCATAACGCATCGTAATGTGCCGCTCCTGCACACCTGCGCTACCTTTGTGGCCGAATCATTCGACTATAGACAGCGTTCTTTTAAGAGCAGCAACGGGCATCTTGATACCGTTGCTGTCATACAAAAAACCATGATTACAACCGATATATGCATAATTGGCGCGGGGCCGGTAGGCCTGTTCGCCGTCTTTGAAGCCGGACTCCTCAAAATGCGCTGCCACCTCATCGACGCCCTGCCGCAGGTGGGCGGGCAGCTGTCCGAAATTTATCCACAGAAACCCATATACGACATTCCGGGCTTCCCCGCTGTCAACGCCCAGCAACTCGTTGATAACCTGATGGAGCAGGCCGCACCGTTTAAACCAACGTTTTCGCTTGGCGAACGGGTAGAAACGCTGACCCGCCAGCCCGACGAATCGTTCATCATCACTACCAGCGACGATACAACGGTACATTGTCAGGTCGTGGTCATTGCGGGCGGGCTGGGCTGTTTTGAACCGCGCAAACCCGACATCGAAAACCTTGAACGCTTCGAGGGTAAAGGCGTGGCCTACATGATCAAAAACCCGGAAGCGCTACGCGACCGGCGCGTAGTATTGGCCGGCGGGGGCGACTCAGCTCTGGACTGGACCATTTTCTTAGCCAACGTGGCTAAAGAAGTAACGCTCGTACACCGCAGCGACACTTTCCGGGGTGCGCCTGACTCGGCAGAAAAGATGTTTAATCTGGCCAGTCAGGGGAAAATCAACCTCGTGTTGCAATCCAACATTACAAGTATCAACGGCAACGGGAAACTGGCCGAAGTGAACATCACAGCCAAAGACAAAACCGTGACCACCCTGCCCGCCGACAACCTGATTCCGCTCTTCGGCCTGACACCCAAACTCGGCCCTATAGCCGACTGGGGACTGAACATCGACAAGTCGGCCATCAGCGTCAATACAACGGATTACTCGACGGGCGTAGAGCGCATCTACGCCATTGGCGACATCAACACGTATACGGGCAAACTGAAGCTGATTTTGTGCGGATTTCACGAGGCCGCGCTGATGTGCCAGAGCGCGTTCAAATACGTGTATCCAAGCCAGAAACTGAGTTTCAAATACACGACCGTAAACGGCGTACCAACGTTTTAAAAAGGAGAGAAAGGAGGAGAGGGACGAAAGGGAGAAAGGAATAGTCTTATCAGCATTTCGCGTCAGCCTCCTTTTTCCCTATTCCCTTTCGTCCCTCTCCTCCTTTCTCCTCAGAAATTATGATTGACTTTACAATAGAAGACCGCGACGGTACGCGGCAGATGCTGGAAATACCCGAGGGCATCAACCTGAGCCTGATGGAAGTAATGAAGGCGTCGGAGTACAATATTCTGGCTACCTGTGGCGGCATGGCCCTGTGTGCTACCTGCCACGTTCAGGTGCTGGAGGGACTGGACAACCTGCCCCCCGCCCGGGACGCCGAACTCGACATGCTCGACACCCTGCCCGACGCCGACTCAGACAGCCGTCTGGCGTGTCAGCTCCGCGTCGATGAATCATTGCAGGGGGGCGTGTTCAGGATTCGGGGCGAGGAACAGTGAGACGCGACACTTCGCGTCTCACTGGCGTCAGCAATATCATTGGCGTCTCACAGATTTGGGCGTGTTGCTGACGCCCGTGAGTGAGACGCGAAGTATCGCGTCTCTACATTAGAATCTCCCCCGTCAAATACAGCTGCACCTGCCCGGCAATATCGACACGGTCGTTGTGGAGTTTGCAACGGAGGTAACCACCCCGTTTGGAGAGCTGGCGGGCGGTGAGTTCGGTTTTGCCGAGCTGCTCTGCCCAGTACGGCACCAGCGTAGTGTGGGCCGAACCCGTTACGGGGTCCTCGTCACCGCCCGACTGCGGACCGAAGAAGCGCGATACGAAATCAACACCACTGTCGGCATTGCCGGGAGCCGTTACAATAATACCCCGCGCCGGCACAGTCGCCATTTCGCGAAAATCAGGGTTGAGGGCTTCGATCTGGGCCTGATGTTCATACACCAGCATGTAATCGGTTTTGCCTTTGAAGACGGCCAGTGGTTTTTCGCCGAGGCTGGTCGCTAACGCCGGTGGTTGTACGTTGGCTTTCTGTACTACGTCGGCAGGAAAGTTGAGCGTGAGCCAGCCATTTTCGCCTTTGCACACATTCAGCGGTCCCGAACGCGACTCAAAGCTAATTTCAGAGGCATCAACTTTTTCTTCCAGATAAAAAACGACATGACCCGTTGCCAGCGTGGCGTGACCGCATAAATCAACTTCCACGGTGGGCGTAAACCAGCGGATGTGAAACTGGGCGTCACCATCGGTCTTGACGTAGAAAGCGGTTTCGGCGAGGTTGTTTTCGGCGGCAATCTGCTGCATCTGCTCATCGGGCAGCCAGTTGCTCAGGGGAACTACAGCAGCCGGATTGCCCGCAAAGAGCCGGCCGGCAAAGGCATCGAGTTGATAAATTTTCATAAAAGGGGTTATACGGTTTAGGACGAGTGTAATAACGGGGAAATTAGCGCATAGTCGTCAGTTGCTCAAATACCGGCGCGGAAAAATCCCGCAGCGACGCCAGCAACAGATCGGCACCGGAAAATTTAGTATTGTCAAATTCAAAAGCAGCCGGTACCGCCACGGTCTTCATGCCAGCCGCCCGCGCCGAGGTCAGGCCCGTACCAGAATCCTCGAACGCCAGGCAGTTGGCCGGTGCCATACCCAGTTTGCGGGCCGTTCCAAGATAGACGTCGGGAGCGGGTTTATTACGGGGTTCCAGCGTAGCTGAGTGCCAGACAGTCAGCGTATTGCGGATGCCCATCCGGTCAATAACCAGCTCGATCAGACTCATGGGCGAAGCCGACGCGATGGCCGTGGGAATATTACGTTCAGCGAAAAAATCCAGTATGGCCAGCGCGCCGGGCATCGGCTCGGCCAGTGCGCCGATTCGTTGGTGCGCACCCTCGGTAATCGTTTCACCAATCTCGGCGCGGGTTTGTCCCGGCTGCTCATCCCACGGAAAGCGGGCAAACCAGTATTCTGCCACCGCCAGAATGGGCAGACCGGTAGTCTGTTTGCATTCGTCGTCGGTCAGGTTCAGGCCCACCGTAGCGAATACGGCGCGTTCGGCGTCCCGCCAATGCGGCTCGGAGTCGATGAGCAGACCGTCCATATCGAATATTGCGGCTTGTATCATCTTACACCTCGGCTTGCCGGAATGGTTTAACGTCGATTTTCTCCCAGACACCCTGCACAATGTAGGGATCGGTGCGGAGGTACTCTTGCAGTTGGTCGTCGGTATCGAGCGTGAGCATCAGCATGGAACCCATCATCTGTCCGGCTTCATCGAGTAATGCACCACCGAGAATAAACTGGCCATTGGCTTTGAGTTTTCGGACGTAATCGAGGTGATCAGACCGGGTAGCCATGCGTTTATCGAGGCTGTTAGGGTAATCATACGCGTGAATAACGTAGGTCATAAGCTGCTTTTTGGAGATTTAGGGGACTGGATTGATGGGCATTTCCATACGGCAAGGTACGTTTTTATCCGCTTTGCCCGTTTCTTTGCAATACCATGAAACACCTTTTTGCTCTCCTGCTGCTGCTGACTACCGTTGCCACCTACGCACAGAAACCCCTGCTCACCGTCGAAACCATCATGCAGGACCCGAAGAACTGGGTCGGCATCTCGCCCAGCAACCCGTTCTGGTCTGACGATTCCAAAACGCTGTATTTTAGCTGGAACCCTGATAAAGCCACTGCCGATTCGCTCTACAAAGTCACCTTCACGGGGTTACCCGGCAAAACGCCTGCGCCCACCAAACCCGTAAAGGTCTCCCCTACCCAGCGACGCGCCCTGGCCACACCCCCCAACTTTGGCTTTAACCGGGCAAAGACGCAGCGGCTGTTCGAACGGCAGGACGATTTATTTCTGGTGGATGTAAAGGCCAACGCCATCCGGCAACTGACCAACACCGCCGAAACCGAAAGCAGCCCGGTATTCTCCGGCGATGAAAAACAGGCCATTTTCCGGCGGGGCAGCAATTTGTTCAGTCTTGATTTGAGCAGCGGTTTACTGACCCAACTAACCGATTTCAAGCCCGGTAAGAAAAAAGATGACCCCAAACTGACCGATAACGATAAATTCCTGAAGGCCGACCAGCCCCGGCTCTCCACAGTATTGGCCGAACGCAAAGCCAAAAAAGAAGAAGCCGAGCGCATCGAAAAAGCTGATAAACCCCAGCGTCCCAAAGAAGTTTATCTGGACGACCGCAGCCTGCAAAACCCACAGCGCAGCCCCGACGGGCGGTTCATTACGTACCGGCTCGCCAAGAACCCGACCAACGCCAAAGCGACCATTATACCCAGCTACGTGACGGAGTCGGGCTATACCGAGCCGATTACGGGCCGCACCAAGGTGGGTAGTCCGGTGGCCGCGTCGGAGTTTTTTGTCTATGACGTAATCCGCGACACCGTTCGAACTACATCGCTCAAAACCGTCCCCGGCATCTATGACAAACCAGCGTTTCTGACTGAGACACAGAAGAAGGCCAGGGTCGATTCGTCCAAAACTAAATCAACTACCAAGGCCGATACAGCGAAGAAAACCCGCCCGGTTATCATTAACGGCCCCGTCTGGTCGGACAACGGCAAATTTTGCGTGGTGGTGCTGCGGGCGCAGGATAACAAAGACCGCTGGATTATGCAGCTCGATCTGGACTCGCTGACGCTGCTGGACCGGCAACACGACGACGCCTGGATTGGTGGGCCGGGTATTGGCTCGGCCAGCAGCGTAGGTAACCTCGGGTTTCTGGCCGACGACCGCACCATCTGGTTCCAGTCCGAAGCCGATGGCTACTCGCATATCTATACCCTCGATTTGCTGACCAAACAGCGCAGGCAACTCACATCGGGGCAGTTTGAGGTGCAGCAGGCGTTTCTGTCGAAAGACAAAAGCCAGTTCTTCCTGCAAACCAATGAAGTGCACCCCGGCGAGCAGCATGTTTACCGTATGGCAGCAACGGGCGGCACCCGCACCCTCCTAACCAGCATGACCGGCGCGAACGACGTAACGCTCTCACCCGACGAAACCCGAATGGCTATCCGCTATTCCAGCACCAACCAACCGTGGGAGTTGTATTACGCGCCGTTATCAGCGGGTAGTAAGGCCTCAACGCAGCCGGTTAAACTGACGGATTCGCCGACGGATGCGTTCAAAAAATACCCATGGCGCGAACCAACGCTGGTGACCATTCCGGCCCGCGACAAACAGGCTATTTATGCCCGGCTCTACAAACCCGACCCGGCCACCCGAAACGGAAAGAGCGTGGCGTTCGTACACGGCGCGGGCTATTTGCAAAATGCCCACAAATGGTGGAGTCAGTACTACCGCGAATACATGTTTCATAATCTGCTGACCGACGCGGGCTATACCGTCCTGGACATCGACTACCGGGGGTCGGCGGGGTACGGGCGCGACTGGCGCACGGGCATTTACCGATTCATGGGCGGCAAAGACCTGACTGACCACGTGGATGCGGCCCGCTGGCTGGTGCAAACGCAGGGTGTAGATTCAAGCCGGATTGGCATCTATGGTGGGTCATACGGCGGGTTCATTACGCTCATGGCCATGTTCACTACGCCGGGCGTGTTCAGAGCCGGTGCTGCCCTGCGCCCCGTTACCGACTGGGCCGCTTATAACCACCCCTACTCGGCCAATATCCTCAATGAACCACAGGCCGATTCGCTGGCCTACCGTCGCTCATCGCCCATCTATTTTGCCGAGGGCCTGCGCGGCCACCTGCTCATCTGCCACGGGCTGATCGACGTGAACGTGCACGCGCAGGATGCCCTCCGACTGTCTCAGCGGCTCATCGAACTCAAAAAGGAGGACTGGGAACTGGCCCTGTATCCGCTGGAAGATCACGGTTTCGTGGAGCCAACGAGCTGGATGGACGAGTACAAACGTATTTTGAAACTGTTCAACGAACGGTTATAAAGGCGCGCTATACAGCAGAAAATCAGGTTGCTTTTTTGTAGGTAACCTATCAACCAAATGAACGGGTTTGCATACTTTTGGTGGTAACTTTTACCCACCATCTATGCGCCTTCTTTACGTTTTATTTGCCGTGCTGATCACGGCGGTTTCGCTGCGTGCCCAGTCTTACCAGCCTAATCTTACTCTTTCCAGCAACAGCCCCGCCTGTAACGGGCAATCGTTCCAGATTAATGCTGGCCGTTCAATACCGCCCAGCGGTACCACGCTGAGTTTCCGCTGGTCGGGACCGAATAGTTTTACCAGCAACTCGTTTTCTATACTTACCGTTCCTGCATCGGCAACATCAGCTGGGATCTATTCCCTTACGATGACGTTTAGCGGGACGAACAATGGCGTAGCAACAGCATCGACAACGGTCAATCTGGGGACGCCTAAGCCGGAAGCATGGATATTTGACGGGCAGTTCTACACGCCAAATGGCATCAGTGTATGCGGACCAGCCAGTCTATCGCTGGCGGCTTTCCCAGACCGGGTATTTAGTGCCAACGCGGCTTCGTATCAGTGGACAGGACCAAATGGGTTTATCAGCACAGAGCAACGTCCAGTCGTTTCCTCC
Organism: Cytophagales bacterium; assembly: GCA_038248175.1. Lineage (GTDB taxonomy): Bacteria > Bacteroidota > Bacteroidia > Cytophagales > Spirosomataceae > Spirosoma. The sequence continues at coordinate 9,546 of JBBRUB010000023.1, forward strand.
GGCGTTGCCGGGTTATACATTGTTGAAGCGACCTATCCCAACGGCTGTGGCACCGGTAAAGATACCGTTTCAGTAACCAGCTTCGCGCCCACGGTGTATGTGGAACCGTTTGACGCGTCTCTCTGTCCCGGTACGTCGGTTGAGTTTCGTGGGAGTACGTCAAGGCCACCTGCCGGCACAACGACTGCCTACCAATGGAGCGGGCCAAATGGTTTTACCAGTTCGGCGCAGAACTTCACGCTCACTAATCTGACCACGTCTATGGCGGGTTCGTATAGCGTTACGGCTACCTTTTCGGGTGCTTGCTCAGTAACTGCCGCTACGTCGGGCAGGGTTCGGGTTGGTGCACCAAATTTAGGCGCGTTTAGCAGTTCGGCTGATAGCGATGGGAGCAGTTCAGTCAGCACATTTTGTCCCGGCAGTGATTTCAACGTGAGTGCTTTTTCATCCAGTGCACAAACCTATCAGTGGCGGGGTCCTAATGGCTTTGCCAGCACGACGCAACGTTTCACACTCACCAACGCCACGTCAGCCATGAGCGGGATTTACAGCGTTACGGCAACGTTTCCGGGGGGGTGTTCCAATACCGGAGTGGCTACCGTAACCATTGGCGAGCCAACCCTATTTGTAAATGTTTCTGCTCCAGCTGCTATCCCCACCTACATGTCGTCGTTTTGTCCGGGGACATCGGCGCGTCTGCTGGCATCCGTAAGTAATGGCACCAGAGCCACCTATCAGTGGCGTGGTCCCAATGGCTTTACCAGCACGGCGCAAAGTTTTACCCTGACTAACCTGACAACAACTATGACTGGCACGTACAGCGTTACGGCTACGTTTACGGGAGCATGCGCCGGGACAGTCCTGACCCAAACGCAAACCGTTCAGGTTGGTCCGCCATCGGTATTTGCGGGAAGCGGGTCTATTGATGGCAGTGGAACCGGCAATTTCGATACGTTTTGTCCGGGAACTGCTTTTCGGGTAGCAGCATCTCCAATTGGAGCAGGGATCAGCTATCGGTGGAGCGGGCCAAACAGTTTTACCAGTACGACGCAGAGCTTCACGCTAACCAACGCTACGGCGGCCATGAGTGGTGCGTACAGCGTAACCGCCACTTTTACCGGGGGTTGCAGCAATACTGCTGTTGCCAGCGTAATAATCGCTACTCCTATTATTTATGTAACGAGTCGTACCGTTGGCATCAATCCGGTTAACACGTGGGCTTTTTGCCCCGGAGCTGCATTTGAGTTGTCGGTATCTCCTTCAAACGGTGCTTCAATTACCTACCAATGGCGCGGGCCAAATGGTTTTACCAGTACGGCACCGAGTTTTACGTTAACCAATGCAACAGCTACCATGACGGGTGCGTACAGTGTCACAGCAACCTATTCAGGAGCCTGTTTGGGGACGTCAACCAGCTCGGGGTATGTAGAGATTGGGATTAATGTACCGTCTATAATTACGTCACGAACACTGAATAGCCCTAATTATCCCACAACTCTAACAGCTTCAGGCTGTAGAGGTTATGAAGAGCAGGTAATTTGGTCAACCGGAGTTGGAGGCAATACGATCATTGTCGCACCCGCCCAGAGCATGACGTACAGCGCGGTGTGTCGGCTAATCAACGGCGGGTGTGGTGGAGCACCGTCCAACGTAGTTTCGGTGACGGTAACGAATGCCCCGCCCGTCGATCTACGGCTGTCTATGCTGGTCAGCACCCGGACGCCGGAGGTTAATAAGCCCGTTCGTGTAACGGTTCTGGTTGAGAATCGTAGCAATCAGGATGCTACCAATGTGCAGTGGCGGTGCCGGTTACCGAGTTATCTTTCTTTTGTGGCGCAGGAGCCGGGTGTTGTACATGCTGCTGGTGTTGTCACTGGAAACCCAGCAATTATTGCTGATAATAGTACCCTGCCGTTTTCCTTTACGGTAATGCCTACAATCAACGCTAGGTACCGGCTGGCGAGTCAGATCAGTATGGCCGATAACCCCGACCCGGAAGCTACGCCCAACTACGGCACCAATAGCGGTCAGAAATACGTGGCCTGGGCTGATTTTCGGACTACGGGAGCCGCTATTGATACTACCCTGTCATCGCCCGAACCGAACCCGGCCCGGCTACCACCCGTAGCATCCAATCAGCCAACGGTGGCAGCAGGATTCAGTGATCTGTCGCTCGGCATTCAGACCAGTACGCTGACACCCGCCCTCAACGGGGAGATTACGGTAACGGTCAGGATTGCGTCGCAGGGCTATTATTTTGAGGAGCGGGCGCAGGTTCGCTGTCAGTTGCCAGTGGGAATGTCGTTCGTAAGCAGCAGCGATTTCACCGCATCGGGCAACGTACTGACCTCGACAAGCCGGACGGTGTATACCTACGGCCCTACGTCCCTGACATTCCGGGCGCGGGTAAATCAGCCGGGACAGGCCACCATACAGGCCGAAATTTTCAGTATGGGCCGTCCCGATCACGACTCTACGCCCAACAACGGCTACGACAACGGCGAAGACGACACGGCACAGGTTAGTTTGCGAACGCTTATGCAGTAGGGTGCATCGCACCGACTCTTGACCAGCCTACTCTACCACTACCCGCACTACCGCCCGGCGCGAATCGGCATCGGCGCGGAGCAGGTAACTCCCGGCAGCGATACCCGTTAGTGGCCACTCAGCCTGTTTTTTACCAGTGAACGCCGGGAGTTGCTGTTGCCACACGGCCCGGCCCGCTGCATCCAGCAAGTACAGCCCCACCGCCGAACGGCCTGCCTGTTCGAGTTCAACGCGCAACTGACCACGTACCGGATTCGGCGCGATGCGCACCACAAAGTCGGCAACGGGTTCGGGCGTGGCAGTCAGCACAAAATCAATGATGTTGGACGGGGGCGATGCGCAGCCGCTGGTGGTAATAACGGCGTAGTACTGCCCGCTCTCGAAGGGTGTCAGAATGGGGCGCGTGGCGTTGGGAACGGGCCGGGCGGGATCGGTACCCTGCCGCACAAACCACTGAATCCCCGCCGTATTATCGACCAGTAACGCCCCGCCCGATTGCTGAACAACGGGTTTGTCGGGCAGGAGAGCCGTGGCCCGAATGGTGACGAACACGGTGCTGGCGGTGCAGCGGTTGCTGTCGGTAACGCTGACGGTATAGGTGCCTTCGATCAGGCCGGTTTGGGTGGCGGTACGGCTCCGCAGCGTGTCTTTGGCTTCGGTAATCCAGTAATACGTGAACGGTCTGGCACCGCCCGTTACCTGCACGGCTGCTTCACCTTCTTTCCCACCCGCGCAGGGCGTATTTTTGATGGTTCCGGTCGTCAGCGTAAGCGCGTTGGCGTTGGTCACAATGGTACTTACCGTATCGGCACAGCCCACCTCATCAATCACGCGCAGCCGGTAGGTATTGGGGCGCAGGCCCGCAATGCGGGGGGTGGGCTGGGCCGTTTGACCAAGTACCTGATACTGTCGCACCGTGCCGCTGCCGCCCGTGCTGGTCAGGGTAATCGCACCTGTAGGGCAAACACAACACGAGGCCGGTACCGGCACCGCCTGAACCTTGAGGGCATCGGCCTGGCCCACCGTTACCGATGTCACTTCGGTGCAGCCGTTGGCATCTGTCCCTACGATGGAGTATGCGCCCACCCCAACGCCCGTAAAGACATTGCTGGCCTGCGCCGTTTGCGCGGTGGTGAGCCGGTAGGTGGGTGCGCCGGTACCACCCGAAGCCGACGCCGTAATAGTGCCACTACTGGGACCAAAGCAGTTGACCGGCCTCGACACGGCACTGAGCCGGAACGGCGCGGGCTGAGTAACAGCCACCGATGCGTTGGTTAGGCACCCGTTGGCGTCGCGCACGGTGATGTTGTAGGTACTGGCCGAAAGCCCCGTAAACCGCGATCCGGTCTGAAACGCATTGGTCCCAAGCTGGTACTGGTACCCGCCCGTCCCACCCAACGCACCAACCGCGATGCTGCCATCTACCGACCCGGCGCAGCGCGTGGGCTGGGGCGTCAGTGTCACCTGAAACGCCGGGGGCTGGGTAATCTTTACCGACTCGAAATACACGCAGTCGAGCCGGTCAGCTACGCCAATAGTATAGGTCGAGTCGCCTTTGAGGTCAAAAAACGTACCGTTATTGCGCGGGGCGTTGTTAAGAAA
>JBBRUB010000024.1:0-13439 GCA_038248175.1 Cytophagales bacterium
CTGTAAAGCAGGACATCGTTGATTTGATGACCAAGTCGCAGGATTGGTGGCCCGCCGATTTCGGTCATTACGGCCCGCTCTTTATCAGGATGGCCTGGCACAGCGCGGGTACGTACCGAATTTTCGACGGTCGGGGTGGTGCCGGTTCCGGCGATCAGCGGTTTGCTCCCCTCAACAGCTGGCCCGACAACGCCAACCTCGACAAGGCCCGGCTGCTGCTGTGGCCCGTTAAACAAAAATACGGTCGTAGCCTTTCATGGGCTGACCTGATGGTGCTGACCGGCAACTGCGCGCTGGAGTCGATGGGCTTCAAAACGTTCGGCTTTGGTGGTGGCCGGGCGGACGTCTGGGAACCCGGAGAAGACGTGTATTGGGGTTCGGAAACGAAATGGCTCGACGATGCGGCCCGGTACGCGGGTAGCAATGGTCACCGCAAGCTGGAGCAGCCACTGGGGGCTTCGCACATGGGTCTTATTTACGTAAACCCCGAAGGTCCGGGTGGGAAGCCCGATCCACTGGGTGCTGCCTACGACATTCGGGAAACGTTTGGCCGGATGGCTATGAACGACAAAGAAACCGTTGCCCTCATTGCAGGTGGCCACACCTTCGGCAAAACCCACGGCGCGGCTGATCCAAACAAATACGTTGGTTCTGAACCCGCTGGCGCCCCCATCGAAGAGATGAGTACGGGCTGGAAAAACACCTATGGCAGCGGTCACAGTGGCGATACCATCACCAGTGGCATTGAAGTGACCTGGACCACGAAGCCAACTGAGTGGACCAACGATTATTTCGATCACCTGTTTGGCTACGAGTGGGAGCTGACCCAAAGCCCCGCCGGTGCACATCAGTGGCAGCCGAAAGACGGGGCCGGAGCCGGTAGGGTTCCCGATGCCTTTGACCCGTCGAAGCGGCACGCACCCATGATGCTAACGACCGACATCGCCCTGCGTGTTGACCCGGCCTACGAAAAAATTTCGCGCCGTTTTCACGAGAATCCCGACGAGTTTGCCGACGCCTTTGCCCGCGCCTGGTTTAAGCTGACCCACCGCGACATGGGTCCCATTGAGCGGTACCTCGGCCCGGACGTACCGAAAGAAGTGCTGGTGTGGCAGGACCCCGTTCCCGCTGTTACGCACGAATTGGTGAACGAGCAGGACGTGGCCGAACTGAAGAAAAACTTGCTCGCTTCCGGCCTGTCTGTTGCGCAGTTAGTACAGACTGCCTGGGCCTCGGCGTCCACCTACCGCAACTCCGACAAGCGCGGGGGTGCCAACGGTGCCCGCATTCGGCTGGCACCGCAGAAAGACTGGAAAGCCAACAACCCTGCCCAACTGGCTACCGTGCTGGAGAAACTGGAAGGCATTCAGACCGAGTTCAACAATGCACAAACGGGTGGCAAAGCCATTTCACTGGCCGACCTGATTGTACTGGGTGGCTCTGCCGGTGTTGAGCAGGCAGTTAGGAACGCCGGTCAGGATGTAACGGTGCCGTTCACGGCGGGCCGTACCGATGCGTCGCAGGAGCAAACCGACGTCGTGTCGTTTGCGGCTATGGAACACCACGCCGACGGCTTCCGCAACTACCTGAATGCCGTTCATCTGTCTCCGGCGGAGGATATGCTGGTCGATAAAGCACAACTATTGGGTTTGACGGCCCCGCAACTGACAGTACTGGTGGGTGGCATGCGGGTGATGAACACGAACTTCGATCACGCAAAGCACGGCGTATTCACACATCGTCCTGAATCGCTCACCAACGATTTCTTTGTCAGCCTGCTCGATATGGGTACAACCTGGCGGGCTACGTCAGACGCGCAGAACCTGTTCATGGGAAGCGACCGGAATACGGGCGAACCCAAATGGACGGGTACCCGCGTCGATCTAATCTTCGGCTCAAACTCCGAACTCCGCGCCATTGCCGAGGTATACGCCTGCGCAGATGCTCAGGAGAAATTCGTGCAGGATTTTGTAGCCGCGTGGACCAAAGTCATGAACGCTGACCGTTTCGATCTGGCTCGTTCATAATCTTTTGTGATACTCCATAAAGAAGGTGGCTCCGTAACGGAGCCACCTTCTTTATGGGCTGTAGCCCGGTGATACGGCATTCCGACCTCCCGGTCCGCGCTACCATTACGCGCTTTTCAGGAAGTTTTCCCATTCGGTAATCAGCCCTTTTTTCAGCACACGGGGAAATTTGTTTTGACCACCCAGCTTACCACGGGCTTTCATCCAGTCGTAGAACGTAGCCACCGGCAGGACCGTTACCGTGATCTCTTTCAGCGCGTGCTGGCGTTCAACGGCGTAGTCGTCGTTCAGTTCCTTCAGCCTGGCGTCAATGCGGTTACGCAGGTCTGTGGCGTCAGCGACATCGTCGGTGCCAATGTACCAGTGGTGCGCAAACAGCGTATCGTATGTAACGCCCGCTACGGTGAACTCCCGGATAGAAATACCCAGTTCGTCGGCAACGGTTTCTACCGCCTTGTTCATGTTATCGACACTCAGGTGTTCGCCACACAGGCTCAAAAAATGCTTCGTGCGGCCCGTAATAACAATTTCCGACTCGGCTTTATCGACAAACCGGATCGTATCGCCAATCAGATACCGCCACGCGCCAGAACAGGTGGACAGCAGCAGGGCGTATTCTTTGCCTTCTTCCACCTCGTCGATCATCAGCGTTTCGGGCTGCTCGACCAGGTCACCATCGGGCGAAAAGTTGCGTTCGTTGAAAGGGATGAACTCAAAAAACAGGCCGTTGTTGAGGACCAGTTTCATGCCGTGCGCACCGGGGTGGGTCTGGTAGGCAATGAAGCCTTCCGAGGCCAGGTAGGTCTCGATATAAATCAGCGGATGGGCCAGCAATTTCTCGAACCCCGCCCGGTATGGCTCAAACGATACGCCCCCGTGGCAGAATACCCGCAGATTGGGCCAGATGTCGTGGATGGTTTTGACATTATAGCGGGCAATTATTTTCTCCATCAGCAACTGAATCCAGGCCGGAACGCCCACTACGTACCCAATGTCCCAATCAGCGGCTTTCTCGGTAATCTCATCGAGTTTCAGGGCCCAGTCACGCTCCTGCGCAATCTGCCGACCGGGCTTATAAAACCGCTCAAACCAGGCCGGTATTTTGCTGGCCGTAATACCGCTCAGATCGCCTTCGAGGTGGCTACCGCTGCGGTTCAGGTTTGTGCTGCCACCCAGCATCAGACAGCCTTTTTCGTAGAGCGTTGGAGGAAGGTCGCGATATGTACCGAGGGTCAGAATCTGCCGGACGCCGGTGTACTGAATGGCCTTCCGCATGGCTTTGGTGACCGGTATGTATTTGGAGGCCGCTTCGGACGTACCGGAACTTAGCGCGAAATACTTCACCTTACCGGGCCAGGTCACGTCTTTTTCGCCCGCCAGCGACCGGTGCCACCAGCCGTCAAACATTTTATTATAGTCGTGGATGGGTACTCGTTGCCGATATGCTTCGTAGAACGCCCGGTCGGTACCGAACTCGGCTTCGTTAAGCAAATTCTCAAAGCCATATGTCCGGCCAAAATCGGTATGCCTCGCCTTGCCCATCAGTTTACGGAACGCCTTACGCTGCTGCTCAGCGGGGGTACCCTTCTGTCGCTGTACTGCATTCGTCAGGCGAATACCCGTTCGTAACATTCTCCCGAGAAGTGCCATAGTTTTTGAATTATAACGCCCACCCCCTCATCTCCTCCACCATGCCATACGAGGTCATATCGTACTGGCAGGGGACTATCGACGTGTAATTTTGCGCCAGAGCATATTCGTCGGTGTCTTCGGCGTGGGTGTCGAAATTTACGAAGTCGCCTTCGAGCCAGAAGTACCGGCGTCCGTGCGGGTCGCGCCGTTCGTCGAAGCGTTCCTGATATTTGGCGTTGGCCTGCCGACAGATGCGGATACCCTTCAGCGGCTCGGCGGAGATGGCCGGAAAATTAACGTTCAGAGCCGTGCCCCGCTTTATACCACGTTCCAGTACGTTCCGGGTAATAGCCAGAATATGGTCATGCGCGTGCGAAAAATCGGGGTTACTGGTATAGTCACAAAGCGAAAAGCCAATGGCCGGAATGCCTTCGATAGCTGCTTCGATAGCCGCCGACATCGTGCCGGAATATAGCACACTAATGGCCGAGTTACTGCCGTGATTGACGCCACTCACCACGAGGTCGGGCAGGCGGTCTTTCAAGACGTGATGCTTGGCGAGTTTAACACAGTCGGCGGGGGTGCCGGAGCATTCATAGGCCGGAACGCCGGCAAAAATATCGGACGGGTACAGCCGGAGCGGGTTGGCAATGGTAATGGCATGGCCCATACCCGACTGCGGACTGTTGGGAGCTACCACCACCACCGTACCGAGTTGCTGCATCAGTTCCACAAGCGTTCGGATACCCTTCGCGGTAATACCGTCGTCGTTCGAGACAACAATCAGGGGCTTATGATCAGCCATAAAGTCAGGTTGGTAAAGAATGGATTAGACGTAAAACTACACAAATACGCCCAGTTTTGGCCCATTTCAGGGGTATTGATATGTTATGCTTTTTCGGTTAGCAGCCAGACACCCTGATCACCAAGCTGATACTCGTCGCCATCGACGGTGCCGTAACAGGCCACGACCGACAGACCAGCCCCGGCCAACAACCGGTGTAGTTCGGCCAGGGTATAGATGTAATGCTGCGCCGTGCGGGTTTGCGTCTGTCCGTTGCGAACGTAAGTCAGGTGCGAGTCGATACGGCTTTCGAGGGGGACGTACTCGTTCTCGGCCAGAAACAGAATTGGGTCGGTGGGGTTGCCGATGGGTTGCCAGTTGCGGGCCTGATAATCGGGCAGGACCGACTCGGCCACCATTTCGGTATGCGCCAGAAACCGCCCGCCCGACCTGAGCAAACCGGCAATCCGGCTTAGAAACATTTGCATTGGCCTATGGGCAAAAAAGCTGAAACTGTTGCCCAGACAATACGCGGCATCAAACGAACCAGCAGGTCCAAAATCGGCGTCGGTCAGGGTCAGAAAATCGCCTTCGATAGCCGTAACAGAAAGTTTAGCGACATTGGCTTCGCGCTGTAACTCCGCTACGTACTCCGCCGAAATATCGACGCCCGTTACCCGCGCACCCATTCGGGCCAGCGGCAGCGCGTGGCGACCATAGCCGCAGAAAATATCTAAGAGCCGGTCGTCAGGGCCAAATTCCAGCGTCTCCACCAGCAGTTCAAGGTCAAGTTGCGTCTGCGCATCAGTCTGAGCCGCCTTCCACGCCACCTGCGGCAAACCGGTAAAAAAATTGTGATACCACATCTTAATCAGTGAATTGTGAATGCGCGAGTGAGTGAATAGTTGCTGACGCCATGAAACTCATGTGTCAGCAACTATTCACTCATTCGCTCCGCTTCGGCGTACCGATTCGCTCTTTCACAATTGGCTTAACGTTTCCTGAATGGCGTCAAAATTCGGGACTTCGCCAGCGTTTTCGAGGACTTCGGCGTATTGGATGGTGCCATCTTTGTCGATAATAAAGGCCGAGCGTTTACTGACACCTTTCATGTTCATGACGAACGTATCGTACAGGCTGTCGTAGGCCGTCGAGGTTTCTTTATTGAAGTCGGACAGCAGATTGAACGGCAGGCTTTGCTCTTCTTTAAACTTGGCCAGCGTAAACGGCGAATCGACCGAGATGCCCACTACGTCGGCGTTCAGGTTGGTGTAGGTGGCCATGTTATCGCGTATTTCGCAGAGTTCGTCGGTACAGACGCTGGTGAAGGCCATCGGGAAGAACAGCACGATCAGGTTTTTGCCCTGGAAATCGGTGAGCGATACTTCGTTGTTTTCGCTGTTGAAGAGCGTAAAATCGGGGGCTTTTTGTCCGGTAGTGAGCATGTATTTGGGAATTGAATTATGATTGATGGTTAATAGGCCCGTGCAAAGACGACCCGGCCCTGCGAAGGCTTCCCCGAGAACGGGTCGGTACCGGCTTCGGGTTCCTGATCGAATGGAATACAGCGAATTGTGGCTTTGGTAGCTTCTTTTATAGCTTCTTCTGTTTCGGACGTACCATCCCAGTGGGCAAGCAGGAATCCGCCCTTTTCGATTTGGGCCTCGAACTCGGCCCGCGTATCAACCCGGAACGTGTTTTCGGCCCGGAACGCTTTGGCCTTCTCGTAAATATTTTGCTGAATATCGTTGAGAAGGGTTCTGATGCGCTCGGTCAGGCCGTCGAAGGGAACGGTTTCTTTGGTTTTGAGGTCGCGCCGGGCCATCTCGATGGTGCCGTTTTCCAGATCGCGCCCGCCCATAGCCAGCCGCACCGGAACGCCCCGCAGTTCATACTCGGCAAATTTCCAGCCGGGCTTGTTGGCGTCCGAATCGTCGTACTTGACCGAAATACCGGCTTTTCGCAGTTCAACCACCAGTGGCTTCAGCTTTTCCGAAAGCGCGTCTAACTGTTCGTCAGTACGGTAAATAGGCACGATAACCACCTGAATGGGCGCGAGTTTGGGCGGCAGCACCAGCCCGTCGTCGTCGGAGTGGGCCATGATGAGCGCACCCATCAACCGGGTCGATACGCCCCACGACGTACCCCAGACGTACTCCAATTTATTCTCTTTGTTGAGAAACTGCACATCGAACGCTTTCGCGAAATTCTGCCCCAAAAAGTGCGACGTACCCGCCTGCAGCGCTTTACCGTCCTGCATCAGAGCCTCGATACACTGCGTATCAACGGCACCGGCAAAGCGTTCGTTGGCCGTTTTATGGCCGCGCAGCACCGGCAGGGCCATCCATTCTTCGGCAAATGTAGCATACACATCGAGCATCTGCCGGGTTTCGGCTTCGGCTTCGGCCTCTGTGGCGTGGGCGGTGTGGCCTTCCTGCCAGAGGAATTCGGTGGTGCGTAAAAAGATACGGGTCCGCATTTCCCAGCGTACTACGTTGGCCCACTGATTGATAAGCAGCGGCAGGTCGCGATAACTCTGAATCCAGTTTTTGTAGGTACTCCAGATAACGGTTTCGGAGGTGGGCCGTACAATGAGTTCTTCTTCGAGTTTGGCATCGGGATCAACAATGACGCCGGAGCCGTCTTCGGCGTTTTTGAGCCGGTAGTGTGTAACTACGGCGCACTCTTTGGCAAAACCTTCCACGTGGCTCGCTTCTTTACTGAGGAATGATTTGGGGATAAACAGCGGAAAATAAGCGTTTTCATGGCCGGTTTCCTTGAACATATCGTCCAGTGCCCGCTGCATTTTCTCCCAGATGGCAAAGCCGTAGGGTTTAATGACCATGCAGCCCCGCACGGCGGAGTTCTCGGCCAGGTTGGCCTTTTTAATTAGTTCGTTATACCACTCAGAATAGTTCTCACTGCGGGAGGGGATTGCTTTGGCCATGAAAGAATAATGGAGGAGGGGGAGGAAGGAGAAGAAGAGGGAGGAAAGGGAAGAAACCGGATGGCTTCCTCTCTTCTCTTTCCTCCCCCTCCTCCCTTTCTTCCCTCTTTTTTAAAATTAGATTAAACCTTGCGATTCTAATCAGAATCTAATGAATGAAAAGTTGCAAAGATAGGTTTTTCCGGTATTTTTGTAATCAAACAACCCTGCCGTATGTTATGAACATACAATGGCCTGACAGACTTAATTTTCGACCTATACATCTTTTAAACATGAACACGCAACCACTATATCGCTACCTGACGATGGCCGCGCTGCTCGGTATCTGGAGTTGTTCCTCCAGTCGGCAGACCGCCCAGAATGCGGGTGAAGTGGATGACCTGTACGGGAACTCATCCAACGCAGCTGTGTACGCCGGCAATTCGTCCGACGTATCAACAGTAGTGCAACGGCCTACGCAACGGTACGCCAACCGCCAGCAACCGCAGCGGTTCAACCGTAACGCCAACCCTGATTTTTCGGCGAACGAAGAGCAGCAGGGGTATAACGCTAACTCCGACGAGTATTACACCGAACTGAGTACCCGTAAACTGAACCGGGGTCTCTCGCCCGATCCGGGCTGGAGTGACAACGGTACGAACGCCTACGATTCAGGTTTCGCGAACGGTTTTAATCAGGCACAGACCTCGGCCCTTAGCTGGAACCGCTGGGGCTTCAACAACACCGGCTTTTTCGGTGGAATGGGTCTCGGTATGGGTATGGGCATGGGCATGGGGGGATTTGGCGGTTTCGGCAGCCCGTGGGGCTGGGGTAACGGCTTTAACATGGGCTTTGGTAATCCATGGGGCGGTGGCTTCAACAGCTTTGGTGGCGGCTTCTACGATCCTTTCTGGGGTGGCGGGGGCTTCAACAGTTTTGCTTTCTCGCCCTGGGGATTTGGTGGCGGTTTTAACAACTTCGGTTACGGCGGCTTCAACCGCTTTGGTGGTGGGGGCTTCTTCGGAGGTGGTTTCGGTGGAGGTGGTTTCGGCAACAACGTTATCGTTAATAACATAAATGTGGTGGGTGCTGATCCATACCGGAACAGCCGTAGCTACGGCCCGCGTGGTAGTGGCTCAACCAACAACTATAACAACGGTTTCGTAAATACGCCCCGGGCGGGTAACAGCGGTGGCCGCACTGGTACGTACTCGGGCGATGCGCCTACTTATACGAACAGCCGGAGTAATTCATCGTCCAGTAATGGGAATTACGCTGCTCCAAGGGCCAACAGCCGGGGAGCCTATTACTACGACAACAGTGGCAATACGGCGGGCAGTGGCCGGTCGTCGGGCAACGCGACGCCGAGTTACAGCAGTCCGGCACCGTCGTACAGCAGTGGCCGCTCCAACAGCGACTACTATGCTACACCGCGTCAGAATAGCCGGGGCAGTTATACGCCACCAGCCAGCAGCTATGGTAATAGCAGCAACGGGCGGAGTGGTTACACCCAGCCAAGCTACCAGTCACGGCAGTCGCAGCAACCTGCATACAGCGCACCGCAGCGTAGCAGTACACCAAGTTATTCATCTCCCTCACGAAGTAGTAGTGGTGGCGGAGGTGGTGGCGGTTACTCCGGTGGCGGGGGCGGGGGCGGGGGCGGTGGTTCGCGCGGCCCACGTTAAATTGACATGAAACGAGGTTAAAAATCCCGCTGTTTGCGACAAACGGCGGGATTTTTCGTTATACAGGACAAGACGATTAAACGATGGGGCGTTGCCATACTCTAACAAATAAACGACTACCACGACAATTCTTTCCCATGACTACTCGACACCTATTACTGGCCGGACTATTCCTCAGCGCGGGGGTGGCCTCTGCCCAAACCGGCGACATTTACGCGGGCGAAGCGTTTCGCTTTTCTGAAATTCAGCAGACCGGCACCGCCCGCTTCCGGGGCATCGGCGGCAATCAGGCCGCCCTCGGTGGCGACGCCAGCAACCTTTTCGGCAACCCCGCCGGTCTGGCGTTCTACAACCGGTCGGAACTCAGTTTTAGTCCGTCGGTCAACATCCTCAGCAACGACGCTACGTATTTGGGTAACAAATCGCTTGGTAACGGCAACAAATTCTCGGTGGGGCAGCTGGGGCTGATCTTTGCCGGTGGCGACAACAACGGCAGCCGCTGGCGCAGAACGACCTTTGGCGTTGGTTATAACCAGAACGCTAACTACTTCAACGACTTCTCATTTCAGGGCCGCAACAACCGCTCATCATTTGTCGATCCGATTTTGCAGGACGCTAACCGGCGAAACGTACTGGGCAGCCAGATTGACGCGGAGTACAACCCAAACACAAATCAGGCTACTGACCTACTTGCAGCTGCTTACCAGCTTTTCCTGGTTAACGGTGCAAATGTTGGCAATAATGATAGCGGTGCGCCATTTACCCGCTTCGATGCTAACCGCCCCCGCGACCAGCGTAATACCTTCTCTTCGACCGGATCGCAGTCGCAGTGGACGTTTGCCTACGCAGGAAATCTGGATGACAAACTGTATTTAGGTGCTAACCTTGGTCTGTCAACGGTGCGGTATAACACGGACAATATCCTAACCGAAACGATTGTAAACGGCCAGGTCTTCGATACCAATACCCAACGCGACCGGCTAACGGTGAAGGGCAATGGGTTTAACCTGAAGATTGGTGCGATTTACAAGCTGACTCCCGATATTCAGATAGGTGCCACAGTCGCGACTCCCACGTTTATGAGCATTCGGGAAACGTTCAATCAGAGCGTTAGCGTTGTAGCCCGCGACCCTAATTTGCCGCTGAACAATAACAGCGTTGATGTACAGCCAAGTGATTTCAACTACAGCATCACCACGCCATTTCGGGCATCGGGTGGGGCTACGGTATTTCTGGGGCAGGGCAAGATTGGTTTCCTGACCGCTTCGGCTGAGTACGTTGGGTACGGCGGGTTGCGGGCCAGTAGCACTGATGACGCAAATTTCAAAGATGCGGTGCGCAACTCCGTACAGGGTACCTACCAAAGCGTGGTGAACGTGCGGGGCGGGGCCGAAGTGAGGGCAGGGCTGTTCCGGGTCCGGGCGGGGGTAGCCTATCTGCCCGATCCTTACGTGCAGAAACTCGACGACATTGACCGGAGCCGGTTGCTGCTGTCGGGTGGCGTAGGCGTCCGCAACGAGCGGTTCTTTGCCGACGTATCGGGAACCTACAACACGTTCAAATCTGCCTTCACGCCTTATACGCTGCCCAATACGGCGGATTATGGCTCTGCGCAGATCAATAACAACAGCACCAACGTAACGCTAACAGTAGGTACGTTCTTTTAGAGCCACGCCCCTACTTGTTGCAACACGGCTTCGGCGTCGGCTTCGCCGGGAATGATGATGTCCGCCCGCTGATAAAACGGCAGGCGGACATTGTATTTTTGTTGCAGTGCATCGGCCAGCTCAGGGTCGTTGGGCTGGTACAGGGGCCGGTCAAAGGCGTTGTGGGCCAGCATCCGCCGTAGCAGAACTGGCACGGGTACATCGAGAAAAACGGATATGCCCGTCGCATTGATGTACGCTATGTTGTCGTGAAAGCACGGCATACCACCCCCGGTGGAAACTACCAGATTTTGCCCCGGCTTGATAATACGCAACACACGCTGTTCAGCTTCGCGGAAATAGACCTCGCCATCCTGCGCAAAAATATCGGATACAGAGCGGCCCTCTTCGCGCACAATCATACGGTCGGTATCCAGAAAATGATAATGCAGTGCGTCGGCCATGCGCTTGCCAATCGTACTCTTCCCCGACGAGGGCATTCCAATCAGAAAAATGTTCTTCATCCACAATGAGTGAATTGCGAATGAGTGAATGAGTGAATACCTCCGGCACAAGTGAACTGACACCAGAGGTATTCACTCATTCACTCATTCACTCATTCACAATTAACTTCACCTCTGCCGCCGTGGGGGTGGTGTTGTAGTGCCATTTACCGCGCACCGTGCCATCTTCTAAAAACCACGTACCAGGGTTGGAACGCATGATCGTTTTCAGCACCGTAGCATCGACTTTGTAATACGACAGATCACCCAGCTGAAACTCGGTACGGAAGGTACGAATCTCGTCATCGCTGACCGATGTCAGAATCGCCGGTGTTACATCAGAACCTTTCAACCCCTCAACCAGCGAACGAATAGCCGGAATACTGCCGGCGTCGATGCCTTTCGTGCTTTTCACGATCACGAATAGTTTTTTTCCCACAAACGTCTCCTGCGTAAAGTCGGCCTCATCAGTCCAGATGCGATAGTCGGTAATTTTGGGTTTGGCGTTCTCGTTCACCAGTACCATTTCCTTGAATTTGTACGTCGTATCGGTTGGGTACTGCTCGAAAGTGCTGGTTTTGCCCCCTTTCTCCATGATGTATTTGTACCGCAACGGCTCCGAAGGCTTCATCTGCGATGGAATGTTCTTACCCACCGCGTAGGGCAGCAGATCGAGTGGGGGGAGAAACTGAATGGCATAGACACCCAGGCCGAGGGTCAGCAGCGTAGTCAGGCCCACGATCCAGCCCGTGCTGCGCGGTTTGATCCGATTGCGGTGACCAATCACGAAAAGAATCAGCACGATCAGCACCACGTCTTTCGTAAACGAAGTCCAGGGTT
This sequence comes from Cytophagales bacterium, assembly GCA_038248175.1. Lineage (GTDB taxonomy): Bacteria > Bacteroidota > Bacteroidia > Cytophagales > Spirosomataceae > Spirosoma. The sequence continues at coordinate 12,044 of JBBRUB010000024.1, forward strand.
TGAGTTTAATGGCATCACCAAAACAGCCGCAGTCCGTCACGCGGTCAAAATAGGCCGAGTAGAACGTCAGAAACGTAAAGAACGTAACCAGCAACAGCAGCAGCCAGGTAGTCAGCTTAGGCTTGTACGACACCAGCAGAGCCACGCCCAGAATAATCTCGGCGGCACAAAACAGCACCGACATGATGAGCGTGAACGGCACCAGGGCCATAAAGAAATCATGCAGCATTGGTATATCCTGCGCAAAAACTTCGAAGTATTCCTCGAATTTTATCTGGGTACCTACTGGGTCGTTAAGCTTGATAAGTCCCGAAAAAATAAAGACACCACCCACCAGAAAGCGGGCAATCCGGGCGGCCCACAGCATGAGCGGGGTACCGGTTTTTAGTTTGGGTTGAGAGGCAGTTGTGTTCATCTTTTGGAATGAAGAGTGAAGAATGGGCTTACGCGAATGTTCTTCGCTCTTAACTAATTTTGATCAGACAAAAAACGGCGTAATTAATCATGTCCATGTAATTGGCATCAACACCTTCCGACACCAGCGTGTTACCCTGGTTGTCTTCAATCTGCTTGGTGCGCAGGAGTTTCATCAGAATAATGTCGGTCATTGAACTTACGCGCATCTCACGCCAGGCTTCGCCGTAATCGTGATTTTTAGCAAACAGCAGATCAATAACCCGGCCAATCTGTTCGTCGTACAGTTGTTCGAGTTCGTCGGTGGCAATATCGAGCGGGCTGGCAGTGTTTTGCGCCAATTCCACCTGAATCAGGGCCATTACACAGTAGTTTATAATACCTACGAATTCCGGTTCGATGCCCTCCCCTACTTTGCTGACGCCCGTTTCCTGCAAGGTTCTGATACGCTGGGCTTTGATGTAAATCTGGTCAGTTATGCTTGGCACGCGTAAAACACGCCAGGCCGTTCCGTAGTCACGGTTCTTTTTAAGGAATAAATCCTTGCAGCGCAGAATAACCTGCCGATATTCGGTTTCAGTACTATTTATTGTCATTGGCTGTGTCGGTCCGCCGGTGCGGTCATTCGTAGTCATTACCTTCGTGTCATTGGTCGTCATTAACGATGCATATCAATCGTTCTACATGACCATCAAGGACTATAAATGACAAGCAATGACGTTTTTTCAATGTTCAAAAGTACGAAGAAAACCCTGAACTGCCGGGGACGGCTCGTTGACCTGACCACGCCTGTTGTCATGGGCATCCTGAACCTCACGCCCGATTCGTTCTACGCCGGCAGCCGCACACCCGCCGATTCTGTTGTGGCCACCGCCGAAAAAATGCTGGCCGACGGGGCTACCTTTCTCGACATCGGCGGCTACTCGACCCGCCCCGGTGCCACCGACATCAGTCCCTCCGAAGAAGTCGACCGGGTGCTGCC
>JBBRUB010000025.1:0-13398 GCA_038248175.1 Cytophagales bacterium
AGTTTGACGCGGCTGTCGAAACGGTGTTGCCACAACTCATTCCAATCGATGGATTCCTGCGCGGCAAGGGCGTTGAGGTCGCGCTGACGACGGGCAAAATCGACGGGCAGGCGGTTGTCGGGGTCAACCAGACTCAAATCCCAGCCTTCGGCACCGCGATACACGTCCGGCACACCGGGGCAGGTGCATTTCAGCACGGTTTGTACGAGCGAGTTGGTCACGCCGAAGTCAGCAATGCGTCGGTGGAACGGGGCAAACTGCGCCCAGAACGGCCCTTCTTTGTCGAACATTCGCGAAATGAACCGCCGGATGCCTTCGTGATACGTTTCTTCCACGATCCAGCCCGTGGTATGCCGCTTTGCTTCCTGCAACGCCTTTTCCATGTACAGCCGGAACCGATTCTCGAAATCATCATCAGATTGCCCTGGCATCGGGTAGGCTCCAATCATGTTCTGGAGCATGAAGTACGCATCGTTCGCATCGGGAATACCGATATACGTCTCGTTGCCCGGCGTGGATGCGCTGGGGTTTTCGTCGGACAGAATCTGGAGCCAGTCTTTTGCTTCGGAAAACCATTCGTCGGCGAGGTCGGGCAGGACGTTGAGCCGCGCCCGCACGTCTTCGCCCCGTTTGGTGTCGTGGGTCGATGTTGTGTTCATGGCCAGTGACCAGTGCTGCTGCCGGTCCTGCATGGTCGCGTGAAACTCGTCTGGCAACATCCCGTGCCGTTCGGGCGCGTCGCCAACTTCGTTATGGCCAATGAAGGCGTTGTAGGTGTAAAGCAGCGTGTCTTCCACGCCTTTGGCCATGAGCGGACTGGTAAACTGCATCAACCGCTGGTAAAACTTTAGCACGCGGGCGTTGTAATCGGCATCGGCGGTTTGGGTGCGGGTCAGCAGCACGTCCAGCATCAGGTTGGCCGCATCGGTGAGTTCGGGGCGGATGTCGATGGTTTCGGCCAGGATATCGCGCAGGGCGCTGGCGTCGCGGTCGGGGAGGGGCATGGCGTTGCCGTAGTAACGATACACCGGGCAGCGCACCAGCATTTCGGCAATGGTCTGCTTCAGCTGTCCCTCGCGCAGGCTGCTCAGCTCATCTGCGTCGGCGAGGTTTTGGGCCAGAAAATACTGGTACAGGTTGTCGAGTTCACCGCCCATGTACTTGGCCAGAAAATACGCTTTGCGGTCGCGTACCTGCTGATGCACTGATGCCTTGTTGCCAACAATGTCGGCGTAAAAATCCCGGAAAGCCGGTTCGCTGCGGGCGTCGGTCATGACGTTGCTGAGCATGGCCAGAAACTCGTAGCCCGACGCGCCTTCTATAGGCCAGTCTTCGGGCAGTTTTTCATCGGCCTGCAAAATCTTCTCGACAATCAAATACGTCTCCGGCCCGGTCAGGTTGCGCAGTCGGTCCAGATACGTTTTCGGGTCGTACAGGCCATCGACGTGGTCAACGCGCAACCCCTGAAATACGCCCGTATCCACCAGCTCTTTGGTGTAAGCATGATAGGCATCGAAAACGTCCTGTTCGCGCATGTTCAGGCAGATCAGGCCGTTGACCGTGAAAAACCTACGGTAATTCATTTCCCGGCGCGTTTCCGGCTCCGTCCTGAACTGGTAATGCTGACTGGTGGCCAGCGCGGTCAACTTCTCCGGCGATTTATTGACAGCGTCGATGGCCGACCGGATAAACGCACCCGTCGCTTCGTCTTTCATCAACGACCCGAATTGTAGTTGAAACTCCGCCCAGGCCTGGGCTAACGCTTCCGGTTCTTCAATATGGTGTATCTGGTCGAGTTGGGTCAACAGTTCCTGCACGGCCTGATTTGGTTCACCCGGCCCAGCCTGCAACACGAGCTGGTCGTAGTCGTAGTTCAGCAGTAATACCCCCTCGGCAATGGATTTATCAAGGTCGTTGGGCAGGAACGGGGCTTCGATGCGGCCCCGGAAAAACGAACTGCTCAGCGAGTTCTCGAAAAAGCGGGCAAAGCGCGAACGCGACCCTTTTTCGAGCATGTCCATCAGCCAGTTATTGCTGGGGTGATAGGCCATATGGTTCGGTACGATGTCCTGAAACCAGCCCATGCGGGCGTTGTGGAGTTTATCGGTCAGGGCGCGTAGCTGCGCTTCGGTACCGATTTCGGGATTTATCCGCGTAGGGTCAACGGCATCATAGCCGTGTCCGCTCTGGGGGGTGGAAACGAAAATCGGCGAACCATAGATGGTTCCGATGCCCAGCTGCTGCAAATAGGGCAGAAGCGCGTCAACGTGGGTAAGGGTGAATTCGTTATTGAGCTGAAAACGATACGTTGAGATTGGGTTATACATAGTGCTGGTTGTGTGCTATTGGTTAGGAGCGCTTGTTCGCCCTGTTGTACAACACGCGGCTGGTTGGTTGTGTTGGCCGCAGACGGGTGGGCGGGGACTATTTAGCGGAAACAAAGGTCTCGCCAGTACCGCGTAGTGCGCCACCAGCCGACGCCCGTTCATGCTAAGACTGACCCGCCACTGCGGAACTCAGAACCGGATTTTTGGGGTTAATTCGGTGATTTTATCCCTTCGTTTATATCTCTTCGCTTTTTAGTCGTATTCCGTGGAAAGACGCAAAGCCCTTCAGAACATGGCCATCGCCGTGGGTGGCTTCATTAGCTTGCCCGCCTGGGCCAATGGCTGGAACGCCACCACCGTGCCGGCAACCTACCGGATTTTGTCCCGTCAGCAGGATGAATTACTGGCCATTGTTGTCGATACCATCATTCCCACAACTACGGTCAACGGCAACGATTCGCCGGGAGCCAGGGCGTTGGGCGTTCACCAGTTTCTGCAAAAAATGGTGAACGACTGCTACGAACCCGATGCGCAACAGACGCTGACAAAGGGACTAACCGCCACCGACGTGCTGGCTCAGCAGACCTACAACCGTCCGTTTGCCGACTGCGACACCGCGCAGCGCATTGAGGTGCTGAACAGGATGAGCCAGGCCGAAGAACCCACTCAGAAGGGTTTCTACCGGCTGGTAAAAGGCCTGACCATTCGCGGATATATGAACTCCGAATACGTGATGACCAACCTGACGCACTATCAGATGATACCCGGCCACTATTACGGCTGCGTACCCGTACCAGCTACCGCACCGTCTCTCACTCAACCCAAATAAAGACTATACCGAAATGGCTTATCTGAATATTGACGCACAGGCCCAGAATACGTACGACGCCATTGTGATTGGCTCGGGTATCAGCGGGGGCTGGGCCGCCAAGGAACTGACGGCTAAAGGACTGCGGACGCTCGTGCTGGAACGTGGGCGCGACGTGCGTCACGTGACCGATTACCCCACTACCAATATGCAGCCCTGGGAATTTGAACACCGGGGGCAGCTTACCCGTGAGGTCAAAGCCGCCAACCCGATCATCAGCCGCTGTTACGCTTTCTACGAGGGCTCCGAGCAGTTCTTCGTTAAAGATGCCGAGCACCCTTACGTGCAGGAAAAGCCGTTCGACTGGATTCGGGGCTATCAGGTAGGCGGCAAGTCGCTGATGTGGGCGCGGCAAACGCAGCGGTGGAGCGACTTCGATTTCGACGGTCCCGCCCGTGATGGGTTTGTGGTGGATTGGCCCATTCGCTACGCTGACCTGGCCCCCTGGTACAGCTACGTGGAGAAGTTTGCCGGTATTTCGGGCAACAAAGACGGGCTGGCCCAACTGCCCGACGGCGAGTTTCTGCCTCCCCACGAGTGGAACTGCGTGGAGAAACACTTCAGTCAGCAGATGACAAAGAAATACCAGAACGCCCGCCCCGTTATCATGGGCCGGGCTGCGCACATTACCGAACCCAGGCCCATTCACTTTCAGCAGGGGCGGGCGCAGTGTCAGCACCGGACCATCTGCGAGCGGGGCTGTCCGTTTGGCGGGTATTTCAGCAGCAACTCCTCTACGATACCCTGGGCGGCCAAAACTGGTAAAATGACCCTGCGTCCGCATTCGGTAGTTCACTCGATTATCTACGACGAGAAGCGTAACAAAGCCGTTGGCGTCCGGGTGGTTGATTCCGAATCGAAGCAGATGATGGAGTTTTACGCCCGCATCATCTTCGTCAATGCAGCTGCTCTGAACACAAATTTAGTGCTGCTGAACTCGACCTCGAACCGCTTTCCGAATGGCCTTGGCAACGATAGCGGCCTGATGGGCAAGTACGTGGCATTCCACAATTACCGGGCGGGCGTTTCGGGGCAGTACGATGGACTGCTGGACTCGACTACCGACGGTCGGCGTCCCAATAGTCCGTACATTCCGCGTTTTCGCAATTTGCACAGGCAGGAAACTGACTTCCTGCGGGGCTATGCCGCCGGGTTCTCGGCGGGGCGTATCTCGCGCAACAGCCAGGACGGAATCGGGGCCGATTTGAAGACCAATCTGCTCACACAGAACCTGGGCGGCTGGTACGTTGGCTCGCATATGATGGGCGAAACAATCCCGAAAGAAACCAACTTCGTCGCGCTCGATTCGGCCCAGAAAGACCCTTATGGCATTCCGCAGCTTAAGATCAGCGTAGGCTATGACGACAATGACGAGAAAATGGTGAAGGATTATCTGGAGCAGATGACCGAGATGTTTACCGCGGCTGGCTTCACCAACATCCGCACCCGCGACGACAAGCGCAACCCCGGCCTCGACATTCACGAAATGGGGGGCGTTCGGATGGGTAAAGACCCCAAAACGTCGCTGCTCAATAAGTGGAACCAACTCCACGCCGTCAAAAACGTGTTCGTTACCGATGGGGCCAGCATGACCAGCACATCGACCCAAAACCCCTCGCTGACGTACATGGCCATGACCGCCCGCTCAGTTGATTATGCGGTGAAAGAGATGAAGAAAGCGAACTTATAGCGTTTTTAAAGACAAAGAGGCCGGAGGGTTCACCGGGACAGCAGAGCAAAACCGTAGCAACGGGCCATTTCTGTTATCCCGGCGAATTTTCCGGCCTCTTCGCGCCTGAACGTCTAAACTCCCTTCACCATCGCCTGCATTTTCTCGAATGAATTGCGGGCCACAACGTCGGCGGGCTGGGCGTAGTAGCTTTTGTTGAACACCTCCAGAGACAGCACGATGGATTTTGTTGGGTCTTTGAGGAGCTGCAACGTTTCGCGGATGGGGGCCACGCCATCGCCGGGATAGACACGGTCGGCGTCGGTGATGGTGGCACGGTCCAGAGTGGCGGGGTAGTCGTTGACGTGGAACACTTCGATGGCGGGTTTACCCACGAGTGGCAGACTGGCCTGTGCGGTGCCGCCTTTATAGATATGGTAAATGTCGAGCAGGACCCGCGCCGAGGGGTGTTTGCTTTCGATGGCCACGAACATGACTTCGCTCAGCTTATTCAGGTTTTTGGAAAACCCCCATAGTTCAAGCTGTGGCACCACGCCGGTTTTGTCGCCGAGTTCGAGGATGGTCCGGTAGCGTTCGGCTGCGCGGTACAGGTCAACGGCGGGCGCGTCGGGCATTTGCATCCCGATGGCCGGGGCAGCGGTACGTTTGCAGCCAATCTCGGCCAGTAATTCCATTTCCCGTTTTAGCTGCTCAACGCCTTTTTGCCGGGCCGCATCGTCATTAACAATCCAGGGCGCGAAGCCGATGCAATTCTGAACGGTCAGGCCGAGGTCAGACAGCCGTTTGCGGAGGTCGGCGGTGGTGTGCGTTTTGAGGTACTCCTGATAGGTGTCCATCCAGATTTCGACCGAACGAAACCCGGCTTTCGACGCCGTTTCGAGTTCGCCAATCAGGCCAAGCTTATGGCCCCGGATGGTGCTCAGGTTCAGGCAGATTTTGAATGGTTCGGCGACTTTGGCAGCGGACGTAGCCTGCGTAACTTTTGGCAGGGCCGACGCGCCAACAGTGGCGGTCAGGGCGGTGAGGGTTTGACGACGGGAGAGTTTCATTTTTTCTGGTTCTTTTGTCATTCTGATTCTTGTCATTCCGAGGAACGAGGAATCTCTATTACAAGCAAATTCTCTCCACAAAGAGATTCTTCGTTCCTCAGAATGACAAGAATCAGAATGACAAAAGGAACTATGTGTTATCATCTACCATCAAAGCACCGCATCTCCTACCGTTGTGTCGAACACGCCGGTCAGGACACGGCCGTTGCGTTTGACCTGCACCCAGATGCGGTACCGTCCGGCGCGGGGAAATGAATACGGAAACTCAACCATGTTGTTAACCGGCATGGCGTGGTTCATTTCGGGCATACCGGCATAGAGCAATTCGTTTTTCTGCGCATCGGGCAGGGTGCGGAGCCGGGTTACGTAGCGGTCGATGCTGTCGCTGAAGAGCCGGGCGTCGGGGTAGCGAAAGGTGCGGGCGGTGTCGGCCAGGCGGTTGGTGAACGAACCTTCGGCGGCCATTGAATACGTACCGATGGGGTGCAGGTGAATATAGACCGAGCCGTCATCGCGCAGGATGACCGCGTGACCACCCATGCCCAGATACGGCTCAAGCGGGGCGGCATTCCCCCCGGCATCGGCCACGGCAAACTTGAGCGTATAGAGTTTCCCGGCGGTTTGCACGCTGCCCGGCTGGTCCATCCAGAGCATCGTGGCCCCGTCGGCGAGTTTGACGCTGGCACCTGGCTTGCCGCACAAAACGACGTCGTTGGCCAGCGTTGGCGTTACGTTAGCGGAGGTCTTTCCGGTCTTGCCCACCGGCGTTGTAACAAGCCAGCTATCGTCGGTATCGAACGGTTTATAAGCCGTGCTGCCCGTATTGGCATCGGCAATCACCACCGTATCCGTCAGGGTTTCGGCAAAGCCGTTGCGGAATACGATGTCAGAATAGAGAAGGTATTTACCACCCGGCAGCGGGGGTAGCGCGGCCTGGTAGGTCAGCGTGTCGCGCCGGACGGGGTGCAGGTGCGCGAAGCCGTCGAGACCGGGCAACCTGACAATGAAGGTGTGCATCAGCTTGCCGTGGTCGGGAATGATGAAACTCATCCGCCGACGCACCTGTGGTACATTGCGCCGGCGCCCACTACCCGACGACTCGCCACCGAATCCGCTGGTGTCAATCCGAATGGTGAGCAACGGACCGGCGTTCTGTGCTTTTTCAGGGCTAACTGAGGCATTGATACGCAGTGGGCGGTAAAGCTGCTGCGTCTGGTATTGCTCCGTTGAGAGGTTCCACCACGACCGCCAGCCCGTCAGCAACAGAGCCAGCACTACGCCCCCGGCCACCATACCCAATAGCCGACGCCGACCCAATTTGGCTGGTTTTGGTGTACCGGGCTGCGTAATACCGTCGGCGTTGCTGGCCCCGATAATCGTAATCATCATCACCACCAGCAACAGACCCATAGCCGCCAGCGCGATACCCGTACTGGCGGGCATGGTCCGCGTTGCCGTAGCCACCGATACTACCGGCACGACCAACTGCTGTTTGCCGTCGGGTCCGTCAATGCTCAGTTCGATGCTGGACGAGCCGGAATCCATCAGCCACAAATCGCCTTCGAAACGGCCCGTGCCAGCGGTTGTCAGTTCGTCATACGTGGGCGCACCTTTGCTGCCGGGTGCGAAATAAACGGGTCGGGCACCCACCGCCGTAGCGCGGCCCTGCTGCACGAACACGGTCACCTTTGCTGTGCCCGGTACCACATCGGGCGGCTGGATACTGACCAGAAGCTGGTACTTCCCCGCCTGCTTCTGCAAAATCACCCCCGAACTGCCCACGTGGGCAGAGACAATGAGCGAATTGGCGAATGAGAGAATGAGTGAATAAAAAAGGACCTGCCACTTTTTCATGGAATGCGACTGAAAACTATGAAACCAAAAACTGTGAAACCTCATCGCGCTACCCGCTTCATCCAGTTGCCCCAGAGCAGACCGATACGGGCCGATACCACAGCAATCAGGAGTGCTTTGCCGAAGCCGAGGGCAAACGCACCCGCTGTCTGTATGTTCCAGGGGGTGAAGGCGTAGCGGTATTGCCAGTCGGGGGGGCTGTCGTAGGTCCAGGAGTGGGAGAAGAAGAACCAGTTGCGGGCGAGGGGCGACGTGTGCAGAAACTCGCCGAAAGGCCACTGAACGGCCAGCAACACGAACAGAAACGGCACGGCCAGCACCACCGACAGCAGCCAGTCGTTCAGTTTTTTACCCGTATCGGGCGTATCAAACCGGTGCATGAGCCAGTCAACCACAAGGGCCGGAATAACCAGCAGCATCGGGAAAATAAAGCCCTGATACGTGGTGATGGGGTTCAGTACCGGACCGAGCCGGGGGATGGCCGGAAACTGTTGCAACAGCCAGCTTGGCGCGGCCATGAACAGCATATACAGCGCGGCAATGGTCGTGACGGGCCAGCGCAACAGCGACGCTCTGCCCACCGCCAGCAGATAAAACGGCATAATAATGGCCGCTGCCGTATAGTATGAACTGTTGTGTGTTTTGTACCGCCCCAGCGACTCAGCCGCCAGCGTACACAGCACTGTCAGTAGCAGCCCGGCGGCAATGGCAAACAGCCACGTCAGCCGGGTTTTTTGGCGGCTCTCGTCAGTGCCGGGCTGTACAATCCGATTCCGGTAGCGGTTTTGCAGGGATAGTACACCCACAATGGCCCCAAACTGCGCGGTCATAATGCCGATGGCCAGAATGGTGTGGGGAGGTGTCAGAATCTGCACGTCGAGGCCGTAGGTATTGTGCCACCAGTCGTCGAAGGGGGCGGAGGTGAGCATGGCCAGGGCACCCCAGACGCAGAACATGGCGCCCAGCGGTCCGTAAAAGACGCCCCAGAACGGCACGGCGTCGGCCCGGCCCGGATGGTTGCGGTTCAGGGTCATGCTCAGAATCTGGTAGGCAGAAAACAGCCCCGACACCACCGCCCCGACGTAAATAACGAGGTGCGGGGGTGCAAACAGCCCGTCTCGCCCGATGCTCATGTGCCACATGATGTCCCACAACAGGCCCATGACAACGCAGAACGATGAGAAAACAACGGCATAGATATACGTTGGAATGCCAAGCCGCCAGTCGAGTGCCTGGCGTTGTGCCCGTTCCCGAACGAGCGGCTGCGTGGAGGTGATGGCCGATTGCATAGGGTAAAATGGTTTTGCTGAAAACAGAAGAGGAAAGTTACGTCTTTCTTTTTTTCAACGGTGAACCAGTAACGAACTTTACGCAGGCAACGGCAATACCCCACCCGGTTTATGCCGTTATTCGCGTAGAAAAGCCATTCTGTTGCTATGCACAATTCCCTGTCCCGCTTTCTTTCGTTCGTTACGCTGTTGATTTTGCTGCTGATCGGTGGCTGCGTACCCAATTTTCTGGTGTCTAATCCCGATTGGGTCGTCATCAACAAAGGAGAACACGAGCCACTGCCCAAGCGCAACGTCGGCATCGTTGTCAGCCCCGACGAGGTGTCGGCCACCGTTACCTTCGACAGTACGTGTATCTACGACATTGGCGCAGCAGATCAGGACGACTGGAACAAGGTGATTGGGCTGGGCTTTGTCGGCTCCAAAAATCAGGACATTACAACCGGCGTTCCTCCGCATCAGGTCGATGGCGTGCGGGTGGCCTGGCGGTGGAACCCCAGGCGGGGCCGCATTGAACTCGGTGCTTACGCTCATGTCGATGGCAAACGTACCGAGTTCAAAGTAGCCGAAACGGGCATCAACGTGCCGACGCGGCTGGTCATCAAAATCGATTACGACCGCAAGCTGTATCAGGTGCTGGGCGGGCAACCCATTCCGTTCACGCACAACAAAACCTTCGCCTACAAAACCGGCCTGTACTTCGGCGGCACCTTCCCGGCTCCGCAAAAAATCCGGGTCAAGATCGTGGAATAGAGGTATGGGCGGGTTGCCCAGCCCTCACGATTTAAGCCATTGGTTAGCATCCCGAACCTCCACTAACAAAGGCAATTTTTCCTGCCACGATTCAGCCTGTTCATGCGTTACCAGCAGACTCTCCAGTTCTTGCAGCAACATCAGGAAATACGTTTTGTGTTTTATCTTCTCTTCGTCTGACGTGAAATAAAGTTGTACCCCTGCTCCGTTTGCCTGTGCAAGCACAATTTCCTGATTTTCAGGATAGGCCTTGGCCAGTGATTGGAGGTCTTCATATTGGGTCTGGGCCATGACCATATCCCCCTGTGTGCCGTAGTAATTCGTCAGGCTATAGGCTCCGTTTGCCTGTGCAAGCACAATTTCCTGATTTTCAGGATAGGCCTTGGCCAGTAATTGGAGGTCTTCGTAATGGGTCTGGGCCATGACCATATTCCCCTGTGTGCCGTAGTCAGTCGTCAGGTTGAAGCGCAGCATTGCCCAATACAGCCAGGCCGTTTTGGGTGCGCTGGCGAGCGGGCGGCTGGTTTCGACATACTGCCGCACGCTGGGGTTGGGGAAATGACTGAAATCGGTAAGCGTTCTCCAGAGACTCCACCAGGTTTCTTCGGGGGTCAGGTTCCAGGCCCACTGCAACAGGGCCTGCACGGTTTCTTCGCCCGTAAAGTCATCGCGTAGTAATTGCTCTATGCGTTTCAGCACGTAATATTCACCCACGAGGTCGGGTTGTAGTCCTTCATAGACGTTCTCTTCGGTACCGTTCGGGAGTTCCCGTTTCCGTATATCCGAAAGCCGCTCGTATAAACCGGAATCAGGACTGCGGTCGGGCAGGTAGGAAAAGGACTGGCTCAACAGTTCTTTTAGCTGTGATACAGACAGGCCGCGCGTCAGTGTAGTCAGTACCAGCAGGTTTTTATGGCCTTCGCGGCACCGTTCGTCAGACCAGTTGGGGTGTTTTGCCCAAATCTGGGTTTCTTCCCGGTACAGGACGTTGTTGAGCAGGGCGTGCACATCCCAACGGCGGATGTCTGCGCCCTCGGCCATGGCCATACCCGCCAGAAACGCAAAAAGGGGCCGCCCGCTGGGGTCGATATCGGCTAAACTGCGAAGGGTTTTGGTCTGGGATAGCGTTACCGGCTTTTGCTGTTTGTGGTGAATCTCGGTTATGATTTGCCAGCGGTCGGCATCGGTAAACGCCGTAAGTTTGAGTACCTGCTCCGGCCCGCCCGGTACGTAACTACTTTCGGCTACATCGCGGTCGGCCAAAAACGAGTTCCACCAGTCGTCGCGGGTTTCGCGTTCCAGCAACAGCACCCGCACGGGCTGGGCCAACAGCCCATTCTGTGCGTTACGACTCAATTGCCCAATCATCTTTTGCGTTGCCCCGGCGTAGGCCGCTACGTAATCAATTACCAGCAGCGTGGGCGCGGCAGGTCGCCATTGGCTCCAATCGAAGGTTGTCAGGTGATCGGTTTCTACAAAACCCACGTACCGATTCACGCAGCGCGCTTCCAGGCAAAACTCCAGGGCCAGTCGGCTTTTGCCCATGCCGCCCGGCCCGGTCACCAGCCACCACAGCAGTCGGCGGGTTGGCTGGCCGTTAAAAAAATCCCACAACTGGTCAATTTCGGTGTCGCGGCTGATAAAGCTCGTATAGCGCAGGCCATATTGGTAGCTAAACGAGGCATTCAGATTGGTGTAATTGGTGTTCAGGCGCAGGCTGGGTTCAAGCCGACTATCTATTCGCGCTTTAAACTGGCCAAACTCACTGATGTAGGCCTGAAAGTCGAGTTTCAGTGTCCGCAATACATCATAAATGCGTTGTTGTGCCTGAGCAATTTGCCGCAGCAAATCGGTATGTTCCTGTTGGTGCTTGCCAATATCATTTAGGCTCTCGCTAACCTGTAGCAGTATCGTGTTATTGACCTGATTGGTTTGGGCACCGTATTCGAGCAGGTGAATAAAGTAGGCGGTTTTGGCTTTGTCGTTGGTTTTAAATTCCTCGTTTATGAACCGCTGCGCCACCGGCTCGATTCGGTCAACCAGAAACGTAACGAGCCGCTCCGCCGTTGCGTCCGACAGGTCGGGGATCAGCACATCCGCATCAGCCGCGTTGGTGTCGTCATTAGTCGGCAGTGCGTGTACTTTTCTCAGCAACTCCCGAAAGAACCTGGCCCGGTCCAGCGCGTAGCCGTCAACCTGCGTGTCAGAGTCGATTTGTTTGCTCAGATGATGCGCCAGCGATTGGAAAAAGAAACCAATCTGCTGCTGTTCACGGGCAGGCAGTTGTTGCTCGGCGAGAAATGTGGCTTCCAGCTCATGCAGCGCGTTGGATATTCCCTCGCGCAAGGCTTCTTGCAAATTGTGATTGATACCGAAGTTTTCGTAGTCCCGAAACTTCCTGTAGGAATCACTTAGCATGTTAGATGCAATGCCTTTGACAACATCACAGGCTCCGTCCAGATTGGCCACGCCAACCCCGGCAGTTGCCAGAGCGTTTGCCAGTTCAGGGTTGCTGGCCAGGTGACTCGTTAGCGTTGATATACCCAGCCAGATACCAAATTTGCCGAGGGCGGGCATACTTTTTTTGAGCGCGGGAGGCAAGGCCATAAACAATCAGGTGTGGTAATGCTGTGTTACGCTAAAGTAAGCATCTTTCCTGGAATGCACATCGCACCATAGCAACATACAAATGCCACTACGGTCTCTTCGCGCCCGTTGCGAAACCGTTGCATCGCGATGGCGTACCACCTTTGCGGTAAAGGAACCTACGTCAACACCTGCCAGATGCCATAGACGCTGATGCTCAGGATGGACACGACACTCGCCCAGAGCCATGCATCGTAGCCTGCCGACGGCTTCAGGCTAACGGGTTGCTGCCGATACCGGAATTGCAAGGCCGCCCAGACCACCACCAGCAGCAGCACCGACGTAGCCGCTCCACCTAGCAGAATCATCAGCACGGGTAGTTTGATGAACAGAAACAAGGCGCACCACACCGCCGGAAACGCCCACGACAGACGGGCCAGTGCCTTTTTTCGGGCAACGACATCGCTAAAATCGAGCCAGCCCAGCTCCCCGAACGCATCAGCAAAAATCCGCGACCAGCTTGCCGTTGCCGTAAACAGCGTGGAGTACAGCACAAAAAACGCCCCCACCAGAAACGCCACTTTTGCCCCCGGCCCCAACGTAACGGTAAACAGCCGCGATAGCGTTTCGACCATACCATATCCTTCGGGAATGGTGCCGCCCGCGTGCAGCAGCGACGCGCCCAGCAGGTAAAAAGCCGCCGTAACAACGGTATAGATCATCATTGAGCAGAGCGCGTCCATGGTCATAACCCGAATCCAGCCCCGCGCCCGTTGGGTCCAGGCCGCAGACGATTCGTAGGGTCCTACGTAACCCGCGTAGCCTTTCTCGATGCACCAGTAGGTGTAGTACATGATTTCGTCGCCCCCCACGCCGGTGATGCCGAACGCAGCAATGGCCACGCCCACTGTGGCCGGGGGCAGCGAAAAGGTCAGCCCGCTAAGCAAATCGGGCCCATCAATGGCGTAGGGGGTTTGCTGGA
>JBBRUB010000026.1:0-13329 GCA_038248175.1 Cytophagales bacterium
CTTGTCTGGCACTATCGGCTGGCCAAGGCAGGGGATATCGAAGTGCAGGCGACCCAACTGGCCGCCACGCTGCGCGGGGTGGGGAGCGACGTGCCGCTAACAGTTATCCAGGGCAATAAAGTGGTTGAGGTGAAACCGGCCCGCCACAGTAAAGGCACCGTAGCCTTGTCGCTGGCCGAACAAAAACCGTACACGTTCATTGTTAGTATTGGCGACGATACGACCGACGAGGATATGTTTAGCCAACTGCCCAACTGGTCGTACACATTAAAAGTGGGAGCAGGACCGTCGTTTGCCCGGTATCGGCTGGCGCGTCAGCGCGATGTGGAAACCCTGTTGCAGAAACTCAGCGAGACGCTGGTGTCGGCATCCTGAGGTCAGCGAACCAATGGCTCTAAGAAAGAACTTAGGACATCCTTAGAGTTTATGCACAAAAAAATATCATTTCCCAATATGAAACTTTTAGTCATTGAAGATGAACTCAAAACCTTGCAGGCCATTCAGCAGGGGCTGGAAGAAAGCCAGTTTGAGGTTGATATTGCCTATGATGGCTTGATTGCCAAGCGATTGGCTCTGAAAAATAATTACGCGGCCATCATCACCGACCTCATTTTGCCCGGCCTTAACGGCTACGAACTCTGCCGGCAGCTACGCGCAGAAGGGCTCACAACACCTATCCTGATGCTGACTGCACTGGGCGAAACCGACGATAAAGTAATGGGCTTCGATGCCGGGGCCGATCAGTACCTGACCAAACCGTTTCAGTTTGCCGAACTGCTGGCACGGGTACGCTCGCTCACCAAACGCGGTACACAGACGACACTGACCGCGCAAACGCTCCGCTACGGGGGCGTGGAGATGAACTTAGACACCAAAACCGTTACCCGCGATGGCCAACTCATTGAGCTTACCGCCCGTGAGTTTGCCCTGCTCGAGTTTCTGATGCGGAATCAGGGGCGGGTGCTGTCCAAACCAACTATCGCCGAACACGTTTGGGACATTAACTTCGACACGGGCACCAATGTCGTGGAAGTCTATATCAATTACCTCCGCAAGAAAATCGACCGGAACTTCCCTAAAAAGTTGATTCACACCCAATTCGGGATGGGCTATACCTTTAAAGAGGAGTGAGCACCATGACTATCCGCGACCGGCTTACCCTGCGTTTTGCCGCACTGGTATCCAGCATTCTGCTGCTGGCGTTCGTGAGCATTTACGCCTTCTGCTGGTATTTTATCTCGGCAGATTTTTATCGGCGGCTCGACCGGAAAGCGGCCACAACGGGCGATATGTTTATTCGTCACCGGCTCAATGCCGACCTGATCCGCCAACTGAGCCGCATCCGGCGCGACCAGCTACCCAACCAAACCATCATGGCTTTCGACGGGCGGGATTCGCTCGTTTTCTCGACCGGCGACGGGCTTTCATTGGCCATTCTTCCATCCGTATTGACTGATATTCGGCAGCGCAAACGACAAGATTTCAGGCAGGATGAATTTTATATGTCCGGCAACCGATATATGACGGCCACCGGGCAGTTTGTGGTTATCGCCAGTGCCAAAAACACCTACGGCGACGAGTTTCTGAGGCAGTTGTTCTGGGCACTGGCCGGGTTGTTCGGCCTCACCGTCGGGATCACAGCCTTAGCCGGTCGGTTGTTTGCCGGGGATGCCCTGCGGCCCGTGCAACAGATTGACCAGACGCTGGGGCACATCTTTCCTGCCAACCGCGACGAACGCCTGCCTACACGGCCCGAACCCGACGAGATCAGCCGCCTGTCTGTGACCATCAACCACCTGCTCGACCGGGCCGACGAGTCCTTCCGGCGGCAGCGGATGTTTGTGGCTAATGTGTCGCATGAACTCAAAAACCCACTGACCCAAATCAGCTCGCAGTTGGAAGTGAGCTTGCTCAACCAGCGAACGCCTGAAACCTACCGCCAGACTATCCGCTCGGTGCTGGACGATGTGACCCAACTCGCCGACCTCACCCACGAATTGCTGCAACTCTCGCAGGCCAGCCAGGAAACCAGGCCGGGCCTGCTAACCGACAGCGTTCGGCTTGACGAACTGGCGTGGGATATTCGGGATGAAGTGGTTGGCATAAACCCAGGCTACCGGGTCACCGTCGAATTAATTAACCTGCCCGACGAACCCGACGAGCTTACCCTGCCGGGCAACAAAACGCTGCTGCGTACCGCCCTGAAAAACCTGACCGAAAACGCCTGTAAGTTCGCCGACGACGGGCAGGGGCGGCTGTGCATTCGGTTTGATCCCCATGCGGTACAGATTGAGGTGGCTAACAATGGCCAGCCCATACCGGAAGCCGACCTGCCGTATTTGTTTGAGCCGTTTTACCGCAGTCGCCAGACAGCCGACCAGGTACGGGGCTACGGGGTGGGCCTGGCCCTGGTTGATCAGATTGTCCGGCTGCATGGTGGCCGGATTCAGGTACGTTCGGGAACGGCCATACCCACCACGTTTCGGATTGACCTGCCCCGGTGAGTTGGTCTGTTCTAAGCAGATTCTAAGGCGTTTTCAGCAAATGTTAAGGTTGAGAACAACCAGACTGGTTGCTGGTTATGATTACTGTTCTGTTTTTGCTGATGCTGCTGATTATCTGGTGGATCGGCGTACCGATAGGATGGCGGTGACCTACTCAACAATAAACCTGTATTCCCAATGGATTTATTTACACTCATTACTATCCTTATTGTAGTTTCCGCTTTGTTCGCGTACCTCAACACCCGCTTCCTGAAACTGCCCGATGCCATCGGCGTGATGGTGCTGTCGCTGTTGTTTTCGCTGCTGCTAATTGGTCTGAATGCGCTGTTGCCCACCCCGTTTACGCTGGTTCGGCAAACAGTGGCGCAGATTGATTTCGAGAATGTACTGTTCGATATAATGCTCAGTTTTCTGCTGTTTGCGGGCGCGTTTCATACCGATGCGGCTCAGCTTCGGGTCGAACGCCGGTCGGTCATGCTGTTTGCCTTTGTGGGGGTGCTGCTCAGTACGTTTCTGGTCGGCACTGGCCTCTACTACCTCACGGGCTGGCTGGGATTCTCCCTGTCGTATCCGCTCTGTCTGCTCTTCGGTGCGCTCATTTCGCCCACCGACCCGATTGCCGTGCTGGGTATTCTGGCCAAATTTAAACTGCCCGAGAACGTCAAACTCAATATCGTCGGCGAGTCGCTGTTCAACGATGGGGTGGGTGTGGTCATATTTGCTACCATCTACCGGATTGTTGTGAACGGGGCCGACAGCGTCAGCGCAAGCGAGATTGGTCTCGCGTTTCTGGAAGAGGCCGGGGGCGGAGTGGTATTTGGGCTGGTGCTGGGCTACGGGATGTACCGGCTGCTGCGCTCTATCAACCATTATCAGACCGAAGTCATGATCACCGTCGCGGGGGTAATGGGGGGCTACCTGCTGGCCCAAAAACTGCATATCTCCGGGCCGCTGGCGATGGTCGTGGCGGGGCTTTTTGTGGGCGACCATGCCCGCGAACACGCCATGAGCCGCCAGACTGAAGACTACATTGATAAGTTCTGGGAGGTGCTCGACAGCATTCTGAACGCCCTGCTGTTTGTACTCATTGGGCTGGAACTCCTTATCATCAACTTTCAACCGAGCTACTGGCTTATTTGTGTACTGGTGATTGGACTGGTGCTGGCAGCCCGATTTGTGTCTATCTGGGTCCCGTTCCGGCTGGCCCGCCCCTGGCTCGACCTCGACGACAATGCTCCGCTGATGCTCACCTGGGGCGGGTTGCGTGGCGGTTTGTCAATTGCTATGGCCCTGTCCATTCCGAATACCATACCCCACAAAGATTTGCTGGTGACCGTTACTTATGCCGTTGTGCTATTTTCGGTTATTGGGCAGGGCCTGACGATGGAACGGCTCATCAGGCGATTATATCCGGGTGGGTGACCAGAACGGGGCTGGCGGCCGATGCGGAGGGTTTCAGGCGGATGGGCCGATAGGGTTGCTCATAATAAACAGTCGAATGAAACGGCTTCGAGGCAAACACCATCAGCACGGCATCTGGGCTAAATGTGTGCATCAACCGCCAGTCGTGCGCATCCAGAAAAAGATAGTGATCCGGCATTGTCAAGGCAAAATTCTGATCACCTTCTGGGGTCTGCACGTACACCTCTACCGACCCCGTTACGCAATGCAGTGCCATCTGACAGGATTTGTGCCGATGCCCACCACGCTCATGCTCGTCGGGAACGCCATATATCCAGAATACGCGTTGCACAGGCTGTTGCCATATCGCTTCTATCCAGGCTGATTCAGCTGGTTCGCCCTCAGGACGGTATATCAATTGGGGCATACTGCACGGAGCCTAGTTGTGTATAATTAGAAGCTAAAAATAAACCCTTTTCTGAATTTTGCGCCATCAGATCAGCAGAAACTATGGTGGCACCCTGCCCTTCTAAGCAAATTCTAAGCAAACTGTAAGCCCGCTGTTAACCCCATGCTCAATCTTTGTCCCCATAAGTTTTTGATGACTCACGTAAACAATTACGGACATGGACTACGAACAAAACACAAATTGGCCCGCTTGGCTCCTGGGGAGCCTGGCCCTGGTGTTGCTGGCCGGGGGGATTTACTTCTGGAACGGCAACAAAGCCCTGACCCGAGAAACCGACCGCGCCGAACGACGGGCCGATTCGCTGCTGTCGGTGCGATTGCAATTGGAAACCGACATGCGGCAACTCAACAACCAACTGGCCACGGCGCAAAAGGCTAATACTGAGCTGGTCAACCGAGCAACTATGGCCAACCGCCAGCTAATCCAAACGGATGCTCGCTTGCGCGACCTCCGGCGGGGTAATGCCAGCCGGGTGCTGACTATCCGCGACCTGAACCGAAACCTGACCGACCTGACCACCCGGCGCGATAGCATGGGTAACCAAATGAATGCCATGCGGGATAAAATAGGCTGGCTGGCCGACTCCAATACCGTGTATCAGCAACGCAACGGACAACTGGGCGGGGCAGTGGCGCAACTAAACCAAACCTTGCTGACGATGGTGCCACGTGCTACCCTGACCGGCGACGGATTCCGGGTGGAGGCCGTGAAGTCGAATCAGAAAGAAACGGCGAAGGCTAAAAAAGTGGATGCCCTGACTATTTCGTTCAACATACCTGCCGAACTGGGTCTGACGGGCCAGCAGGAGGTGTTTCTAAGCCTGACCGACGAGGGGCGTAACGCCGTGCTGCCACCGTTGCGAACCGAGACCGTCAACCTCAGCACCCTGAACGAACAGGTTCCGGTTCATGCCCAGCAAACGGTGGCGTTTGAATCAGGTCAGCAACGGATTGCTTTCCGGCTTGCGCCCGGCACCACGCTGAAACCCGGGCTGTACCGGGCGGCTGTCTACACAAAAAATCAGTATTTAGGCGCGGTTGAGTTCCGGTTTCGGGACAGTTTCTGGTTCTTTTGACGGTGCAGACCACCGACCACCGCATCACCAAATTAGCTGTACAGGCTGTTCAACACGCAGACTATCAGGCCGAGCAGATTGTCAACGCCTAACGCTCTGATGAGAACCGGGCTGCTCAATCAGTTGCACTAACTGATTGAGCGGCCCGGTTGCTGTATTGGCTCCACTACTGATCTAATCGGGCCAGCATCGGGTTCATCTGAGCGATTTCTTCCCCCTGCGCCCGAATGGTAGCTGCTGAGTGCTTTTTGGCTTCCGGGGCTTTCAAATTAGCGTGAGCAGGGCCATCGCCGATACCATCAGCAGCGACTACCGGAATTGCATAAAAACTTTATTGAGTTTGACGGGTTTGAGATACGTGTGAAACAAATCACTCCAGTAAATAGCTAACGTTATGCTTACTCAAAAACATCAGGATTGCATTGCCGCCTGCCAGGCCTGTGCCGTTGCCTGCGACAACTGCTTAGAAATGGACCTTCGGGAGCCGGAGATCGATATGTTGCGTCGCTGCATCCAGCTTAACCGCGACTGCTCGAAGATGTGCTACACATCCATTACGTTCATGGCTTCCGACAGCCCCTTTGCCCATCAGGTGTGCGAACTTTGCGCCCAGGTTTGTGATGCCTGCGCCGAAGAGTGCGAAAAACACGCCCACAAGCACGACCACTGCCGCGAATGCGCCGAAGCCTGCCGCCGGTGTGCCGAAGCCTGCCGCAATATGATGGACATGGCCGCGTAACGCCAACCAACTCCCGGCTGCCCAGACCCTTACCAACCTGACGGGCCAGATTCTGGTGGTGCATAAACAGGGTGCTTCATCCCCTGCACGACCCTAACCAATTCGATTATGATAACCCGCCTTCGGCAATCCTGGCAGTTACTGCGGGAATCGCTCCGGTTCGTACCCGGCCTGCTGGTGCTGGGTTCATTCGGGCTGGCCTACGGCTTGGTTGAGTTCGACAAAAGCACGTCGTTCGACGGGGCCAAACGCTTTCCGCTGCTGTTCGGCACCGGAGCCGACGGGGCGCGGGCAATGCTCTCGACCATTGCCGGGTCTATGCTGACGGTGACTGCTGACCTTCTCGCTGACCTTATCGGCCATTACGCAGGTCAGCAGTCAGTACTCGCCCCGCGTGCTCCGCAATTTTGTGCGCGACCGCGTCAATCAGGTCGTGATGGGCTACTTCGTGGGCGTGTTTGCCTATTGTCTGATTGTGCTGGGTACCATTCATCGATTCAGACGGGCACCATCGTCCGGCACGTTTTTCACGAAACCGGCAAGGCCCTCGACGATCTGTTTCCCGGCCGTTTCGGCGATCCCATCAACGACCCCGCGCAGGCCGAAGCCGCCCTGCGTTACAGCAATGAGGAAACCGGCTGGCCGCCCGTGCCGACCCGGCAAACGGGCTATCTGTAATAAATAGATACGGAGGGCCTGTTGCGCCGGGCTACCAAACACCGGGTGGTGCTGCGGATTGAGCGCGATATGGGTGCGTTTATCACTGAAGGAACGCGGCTCAATCAAACGCTGACCACTGACTACGAAAAGGAAAACGTGCGAACGCTCTATACTGAATTAGCCCGAAGCTGGAGTTGACCGGCCATTCGCCCAATGGAAAGATTTATTAAAACGGCAACGCTGTTGCTGGCCCGCCGGATACGTAACCGTCAGAACAGGTGCGAAATCAGCCTTTCAGTGGCAACAAGCCACGACGCTGGCTCAGGTTGTTAGCGCAACCAGATCGGGCAGGCCGCTCGATAGGTATATTCGCTATGTGCGGCCTGCAATAGTTCAATTAATAAACAAAAACACGTTGTGAAAACCATGAGCCTTACCGCAGCCCTGTTGCTGCTGAGCATCCTGACCCGGCGTAAGACGTTACCGTTGATGTCGACAAAAAACTGAACACCAATTTCAGCCAGTGCAAAACCTATACCTGGGCCTCGCAGGTGGACAGCAAACTCGACCCCGGCTTTTACTTTCTCAACGACCTGGCCCCGAAAGAGCGGATCCGGGGCACAATGACCTACGCAATGGATGGCCATATCCGCCTTTTTTAACAAACCCACCTGTAAAGCAAGTGAGTGTTTAGTTGCTTGCAAAAGACCCGTATCAACATGAATATTATCCAGGTTAGCAACCGGCAAGAGGACGATGATTTCCTGACTGTTCATGGTCAGTTTAATCAGGATAATCCGAACTGGATAAAACCCCTCAGCAAAGATGTGCGGGCGGTTTTCGATCCAAAGCAGAACAAAACATTCCGGCAAGGCGAACTCGTTCGGTGGCTTCTTCAGAACGATGAGCGGCAACCAATTGGTCGCATTGCCGCCTTCGTAAACAACCGCTACACCAATAAGGGGGATGACATACGGGTTGGGGGCATCGGTTTTTTTGACTGCATTAACGATCAGCAGGCCGCCAATTACCTGTTCGACACGGCCAGGGAGTGGCTCCAGAAACGGGGCATGGAAGCCATGGATGGCCCCATTAATTTTGGCGAACGCGACAAGTGGTGGGGGCTGCTGGTAACAGGCTTTGAACCACCCCTCTATACCATGAACTATAACCCACCCTACTACCAGCAGTTGTTTGAGAACTACGGCTTTAAAAACTTCTACAACCAGCTATGCTGGCGAATGACGGTTGCGTCTGAGTCAACGCAACTGCAGCCCAAATTTCACACCGCGCACCAAACCTTTGCCAATAATCCAGATTTCAGGGTTATTCATCTGACAAAATCGCGCCTGCGTACTTTTGCCACCGATTTCAGCACGGTCTACAACCGGGCCTGGTCTAAACACGAAGGCAATAAGGAAATGCGGGTTGAGCAGGCCTACCAGTTATTTAAGGCGATGGCTCCCATTCTGGACGAAAAACTGATCTGGTTTGTGTACCACAAGGAAGTGCCGGTGGCCATGTGGCTAAATATTCCGGACTTAAATCAGATTGTGACCCACCTGAACGGAAGGTTTGATTTGTGGGGGAAGCTGAAATTTCTGGTACTCAGACGCTTAGGGGTCTGTACCCGGTTCGTGGGCTTGGCGTATGGTATCGTGCCTGAATTTCAGGGGACCGGCATTGACTACTTCATGATTGTAGAAGCCGAGAAGGTTATCAAGGCATCGACCCGATATAAGGAACTGGAGTTACAGTGGCAGGGCGATTTCAACCCCAAAATGCTGAACATCTCCCGCAACCTGGGGGCAGAGCAAAGCCGGTTGTTGGTCACTTATCGTCACCTGTTCGATCCGCAAAAACCGTTTCACCGCCACCCGGTCATTATGTAGAGACCAAACGAGTTGATCTGCGGACCAGCGTATGGCAGGGCGTGAATCCGGTTTCCCCGGTGCTTATACTTTTTCATTTTTAATCTCAACGTAAACACAATAACAGTATGGAAAGCGAAGACCGCGAAGACATCATCCGGGCCAAACAGGCCATCTCGCCCAATGGACTCGAAAACCAGTCGGCAGAAGGACACAGTGGCGTAAGTAGCGAACAGCCGCTGGAAGACCTGCCAACTGAGGCCCTGCCGAATGATGATGTAAGCGAAAAATACATGGATGGCCCCGACGACCCCGGCGCAAACGTGCGGGTGATGAACCCCAACCGAAATCCCAACGACAAGCCCGACATCGACAAACCGGCTTACAGCTAACGGCTCCCCGTGCACCGGCGGGGCCTGACGGGTGCGCAGGGTCAGGTTCTGCCGGTTTTGTCATCTGCAAAAACTTAAAGATCAACTACTTATGAAAAATACATATGCTTTCTTACCCGTCGTGGTGATTTTGTTCACGCTCGGCTCCTGTACGCCCAAAATGACCTTCCTGACTTCCGCGAAAGTGCCGGCTGCCACGGGGTCCGTTAAGGTCAAAAAAGACAAGAATAACAACTACATCGTCAATCTGGAGGTGGTGAATCTGGCCGCACCCGACCGGCTCGACCCGCCCCGGCAGGTGTACGTGGTCTGGGCCGATCTGGGGCAGAATACCATTAAAAAATTAGGTCTGCTCAAGCCGTCGTCAAGAAAAGACCTCAAAGCCAGCCTGAGCGCACCGTCGGCCAGCGAACCCGTCCGGGTGTTTATCACCGCCGAGCGGGATACCGAAATTCAGTACCCGACCGGCGACGAGATTCTGGCCACCGCCCGGCGATAACGCTGGTTGAATTTGCTACATGCTTATTCAGTTGCTACTTGCCCGTTTTACTCATGAACATGGAAAACAAGCCATCAAGCGTGCGGACTCCGCCCAAAAACCGCCAAAACCTGCACCTGCTTCTCTACGGGGTCATTGCGGTGCTGGTGCTGGCGGGTGGGTACCTGCTACCGCAACGTGCAGCTAAACCGGGACTTTGACCGGGCCGTGCGAAATGCCATGCGGCAAAACAAGCCGGGCGAAATCAACGAATATGTCAATACGCTCGTCAAAGACCGGGGGGTGAAGGAAGTTTTGTTGGTGGACTCCACGGGCAAGGTGATAATCTCGACCAACAAGAAAAATCAGGGCAGTCTATTCGCTGGCCGGTTGCCGGCTTATCTGCTTCAGCAACAGGACGTTTATTTCAGTGCGAAAACCCCCTACCAACTGTCGGCACCCGTCACGGCTCCCGACCGGCGGCTGGGTACGCTGGTTATGTTCTACACGCCCGCGCCCATCCTGCCTGCCGATTCTACGGTTCAGGGCCGGTAGGGTGGCGGGTCGGTTTTTTGCTCAACGTTATGCTTTTACTCCAGCCCCTTCAGCCCGCGCTCACCGAGCCGCCCTTTACAATCAGCGATGGTGTGAATCTGTTCTGGAACACGGTTCAGGAATTTATCAAAGGCATCATCGAGCGGCTGCCGTATCTGATCGTTGGTGGGCTGATTTTTCTGCTGGCTAAGGGGGTGAAGCGCGTTGTCAACCGTGTGGCCCGGCGGAGTCACGACAGCGATTTGCCGACCGAAGTCCTACCGACCAATGCTCTTGACGAAAAGTATATGGACGGGCCGGATGAGCCGGGTGAAAACGTGCGGATGAAGCATCCCAACCGAAACGCCGACGGTAAAGCCGACCTCGACAAACCATCCTACTCGTAGGCAACCTGCTTCGCCAAACAGCCCGGCAGGTTGCAACCTGCCGGGCTGTTTGGCTTTTACGACTAATTTCTAAGCGAATTCTAAGCAGTTCTTAAGCCGGTTCTTAAAGCCGGGCAAGACCTTTCAGGTAGTATTCAACGGCTCAACGGCCAGAATCTTTATTCCCGAACACGATATGAAAACGTACGTAACCTTGTGGCTACTGGCCGGGCTGACGACCTCTGCCCTTGCCCAAACCCCGGCCCCCGATGCCATCACCCTGATGAGCATGGGCCGCTTCGGGGAAGCCAAAACGCTGCTAATCCGCGATGCTCAACGAAACCCGTCGATGCAGACAAACTTCGACGTGGGCTACGGCTATCTCAGCGCCGGGCAACCTGACTCGGCCCGTATCTGGTTTGCAAAAGGGCTGTCGCTCGACGAAAAACGGGTGCCGCTCAACGAAACCGGCATGGCTCTGACGTACTTAGTGCAGGGCGATGCCGCTACTGCCGAACCCAGAATCGACGAGGTAATCAAAAAAAGCAAAGGTAAAAACGCTGACATTCTCTACCGCATCGGCGAAGCCTACACCGGCTACATGACCCCCGACACCGGCTCCATCAAACCCCGTTATCCGCTGATTGCCAATGCCCCAAAAGCCATTGACTACCTGAACCGGGCTGCCGACCGCGACACGAAAGGGGCAGCCATCCAACTGGCCCTCGGCGACGCGTATTACCTCAACAAAGATGCCGGCACGGCCGTAACCCGCTACGAAAGTGCGATGGAACTGGGCATGATGCCTTCGCGGGTGTATCAACGTATGGGCGACATTTACTGGCAGGGCCGCAACATGAAGCTGTCCGTTGAGAATTACAAAAAAGCCATCGAGGCCAACGCCAACTACGCCCCCGCCTACCGCCAACTGGCCGAACTGTATTTTCTGGTCAGACGCTACAAAGATGCCGCCACGTATCAGGATCAATATGTGGGCGTTGCCAATGACCCCAATCTGGACGTGTTGTTGCGGCAGGCCCAGTTTCATTTTCTGGCCAAAGACTATGAGAAAGTGGTGGCGGTAATCGAAAAAAACCGAGCGGTTTTGGTCGGCAATCCCATTGTGTACCGCATCGAAGGCTGGGCGCAGTCGTCATTGAAACAGCCCCAGAAAGCCATCGAGAGCATTCAGACGTTCATCGCGAAGGCTCCCGAAAAAGTAATCTACGACGATTACAAGTACCTCGGTCAGGCTTATTTGGGGATTGAGAACCCCGGCAGTGATTCGCTGAAAGCCCACAACGATTCAATTGGGATTGCCTACCTCGAAAAAGCCGCTCCCTTCGATACGACCGACAATCTGTACAGCGACATGGCGAAGTATTACTACCGGGCCAAGAAACATCCGCAGGCCGTAGCCGCGCTGGATTCGGCCACTAAACACGGTTTCAAAGCCGATGTGCAGGATTTGTTCCGCTACGGGATGAGCAATTATACGCTCGGCTTTGGGCGCGACAGTCTCGGTAAGCTCGTGCGCGATACTGTCCGGTTTGCCAAAGCCGATTCGGCACTGGCCCTGTCGCAGAAACCCACGCCCGAATATGCCCCAACGGTGCTGTACCGGGCCAAAGCCAATTACTATGCATACAAACCCGAAGAAGCGGTTCGAAATGGGAAGGCAAAGCCGTTTTTCGAGCAGTTTATCGGTATGGTTGAGGATAAGGAAGCCGAGCGCAACCGCTACAAAAAAGACCTCGCACTGGCATTCAAATACCTGATCTCGTATCACGAACTGGTCACAAAAGACAAAACCGCCCGCGAAGACTGGCTCAAAAAGGGCTTGGTAATGTTGCCCGGAAACAAAGACTTGGCAAAGATTGCCACGGCAGATTCAGATGACGTAGCGTCCGACAAGTAAGTATCTTTTCATAATTAAACAGGGTACAAACCGCCACCGGAACCCGATTTCTGGTGGCGGTTTTGCTGGCTATCCAAAGTGGAACACAAAGCCCGGAGCAGATTTACGAGCCCGACTGATGATCCGAATCAACTCTAAGCATATTCTAATCACTTTCTAATCACCTCTTGGGTTAGTACGGGCTACTTTTGCGGACATAATTTTCTACAGCCGGTTGACACGACAAACTCGTGTGGTCGGCTTTCACTAAATTCGTTATGCCTGTTAATAACCAGATATATATAGTACTGATGTGTGCCTTACTGGTTGGCTGTAACCAGCAACCGGAAACCAAAAAAGAAGCGGATAAACCCACCGTACCCGTTATTCAGCTAGTCCGGCAGGATGCCGAGATCGACCACGAATACGCAGGCCACATCGAAGCCGTGCAGAACGTGGAGGTGCGGGCCCGCGTGGCCGGCTACCTAGATAACATCCTGGTTGATGAGGGACGCCCCGTTCGGAAAGGGCAGGTGCTGTTTCAGCTCAATCCGGCGGAGTATCAGGCCAAAGTGGCTGAGGCCCAGGCAAATCTGGAGAGTGCCCAGGCCCAGGAGCAGTCGGTGGAAGTAGAAATGGAACGGGTGAAACTGCTGGTGGACAAAAACGTCATCTCGGCCACCGAGCTCAAACTCGCCCGCGCCAAAATGGCCACCGCACGGGCAACCATCGACCAGGCAAAAGCCGCCCTGGCCAGTGCCCGGCTGCTGGTATCGCTGACGAGCATCCGCGCCCCTTTCGACGGAATCATCAACCGAATTCCTTTCAAGCGGGGCAGCCTGATTGACCAGGGTGCCCTGCTGACGACCATCTCCGATTTGAGCCGGATGTACGTCTACGTCAATATTTCGGAGAAAGAATAC
>JBBRUB010000027.1:0-13321 GCA_038248175.1 Cytophagales bacterium
AACCCTACATCAATCTTAAAATTGCGTTGCAGTTTTACGCAAATATGCTGGGAGTACGGGCGGTACTCTGGCATCAGGGCGAAGCTGACAACCTGATTGGCTCACAACAGTTTTTTTACGTGCAGCAATTGCAGATTGTCATTTCCCAGAGCCGTCAGGACTTTGGGCGTAATGTGCCTTGGATGGTAGCCCGCGCTTCGTATGGTGATCCGCCCATTGGTGGAAGCAACGCAACTATTCTGAAGGCGCAGGATCAGGTAATTGCCACTACTGCCAATATGTTTGCCGGACCGAATACGGATAATATCCAGGCGCCCCGTAACCGGCCTCCACGCGGTGTTGCTAATGAGGGCGTACACTTCGACTTCGACGGTCTGGTAGAGGTTGCCAATGCCTGGAATGCCAGCATGACCGACGCCTTCTTCCAACAGGCCATACCAATTGGGCCAGCGGCTGCCCCGGCAATTTCGGTGGCCTGTGCCCCTAACAACAACCTGACCTTGTCAGTCAATGGCGAGTTTCCCAACATTCGGTGGGAATCAGGAGAAACGGGGCGCAGTATCACAAAAGGTGGCGGGTTATACCGGGCAAAAATCAAAGACGCGCTGGGAAACACGTTTTTCTCTGGCCAGGTACGCGTGTCAGACGCACCGGTAGCTACCGTTGTTGATAACCGCCCGCCGTCTATCTGCGCTGGGAATAGTATAGCCCTTGCCAGTAACTACGACAACGTAACGTGGGTAAACCAGACTAACGCTACCATAGCCACGAGCCGTACATTCAGTACCGCAACGGCAGGCACCTATCAGGTGCGCTACAACGACGTGAGTGGCTGTCTGTTTGTTTCCAATGCCCTGACGTTAAATGTAAATCCACTGCCGCCAACGCCGGCAATAGCCAACGAACGTCCAACAACGTTTTGCCAGGGCGATAATACGGTGTTGCGTTCCGGCAATGATGCGGCTAAGTACAACTGGAGCGACGGAAGAAACGCAAAAGCCATTGCGATTGGTACGCCGGGTAATTATTTCCTGACGGTAACGGATCAGAATGGCTGCACGTCATTTGCCTCTAATACCATAGCCGTAACAGTAAATCCAATTCCCAACAAGCCGGCTATAACCGCTAGCGGACCGCTTACATTCTGCGCTGACCGAAACGTAACGCTGTCGGCTCCGGCCAATACCGGCTATTCGTGGAGTAGCGGGCTGGGAACCCAGGCTATTACCGTCAATCAGGGCGGTAACTACTCGGTTCGGACGCGCAATCAGTTTGGCTGCGCGTCCGTCGAGTCAGATGCTGTGGCAATTCGGGTAAACCCACTGCCCGCTATTCCGGCGGTGTCGGCTTTGGGGGCTACCACCTTCTGCGAGGGCAACCGCGTTACCTTACAGGCTACGAGTCCGTTCGATGTAGTCTGGGCAAGCGGTCAGCTTGATAAAGGCATCACGGTGAGAGAAAGCGGTAACTATGCCGTACAGGCCCGCGACCAGAACGGCTGTCTTTCGCCATATTCACCCCTGATTGTGGTGCGGGCCAACCCACTGCCTCCCACGCCGGTTATTCGGTCGAACCGTCCGCCAATCATCTGCGAAGGTGATCGGATCACCCTGCGCGTTGACGGCCCCTATACAGTTTTCTGGAGTACGGGCGATTCTACGAATAGCATCATAACCGGCCAACCGGGTACATACCTGGCCCGCATCCGCGATAACAACGGCTGCGTATCGGCACAGCGGGGTTCTGTTAGCCTGGAGACCCGCCCATTGCCACCTTCGCCAACGATCAACGCCATTGGTACATACACCCTCGAAGCCATCAGTTCTACCAACGGTACCGAGTTTCGGTGGCGTCGGGGAATGGATTTGCTGGCGCTCGACAAGGGCATCATCAAAGCGAACCAGACCGGTAACTACACGGCCAGGTCGTCTATCATTTATTCGCCCACGCTGACCTGTTTCTCGCTTCCATCGACTCCATATCCGTTTACGCTCGATGCTACAAACCGGGGGCTTAGTATTTACCCAAACCCAAACCCAGACAAGCTGGTTTTGCTGGAGACGGAGCAAAACCTGACCAATGCGCAGGTGACGGTATATACCTTGCTGGGGCAACCTGCTACTACGTTCACCGTACCGGTCTTTGACGAGCGCAAACAGATTGACCTGACAGGCCTGGCCCCGGGCATGTACGTACTCCGGGTACAGGCCGCCGGCTTCGACGTTTCGAAACGAATTTTGCTGGGCATGTAGTCTCAAAAGCGATCCTGTGAAAGCAATTAGGTAGTTTTCTGGTGAAATGACTTTGCACGTCCAAAGCCTGAAATTTTGCTTCTCTGGTGAAAACAAAACGGCAAATCAGCACCTTTGCACAAAGGAAGGTTCGTTGTTTTATTTTTCTCATCCCGTCTGATAAGTATCGATATGGGTCTCACTACTAACATGAAATCCGTTATCAAATTCTGGACTGTTGCCGGTCTTGTCTTGATTTTACTATTTGTTTTAACACGACTTTGCGATCAATACGGTGCGAATGGAGATGGGTATCTAGGTGCGCTTAATATCAATATCCTGTTTCAGTATCTGGCCTTTTTCTGGGCAACCCTGACTCTGCTTAGTTTGGGGCTGGCGTCGGGCAGGGGCTGGCTCACTAATCTCTCTCTCTCGCTGTCGTCGTTGCTTTTCTTTTGGTTCGTAGCCGAGATTCTTTGCTTTTGTCTGATTCAGTTCAAGCTTGTTGATGCGTCCCGTCCGTTCCATTCCAGGCTGTTGCTGAACAAAGACTGGAAAGCAGGACGGCGACCGTTCTGGGGTGATTTTGACCGGACAATTGGCCGCTGGCGGTTACCAAACGATACCTTGAGTAATGTAATCTGTAATGGTAATCTGATCCATATTAAAACAAACCAGTTCGGTATGCGTGATCGGCCAAGGACATTACAAAACTTGTCTGGCCGAAAGCGGGTAGTTCTGCTGGGCGATTCTTTTATAGAGGGTTACATTGTAGAAGCTCACCAACGATACTCAGACATTCTGGAAAGCCAGACGCAGAGCGAACATCTCAATTTCGGTATCAGCAGCGCGAGCGTCATCAGCTATTATCTCACCTATAAATCGATGGCCCAACGTTTCGACCATGATGTTGTCTTAGTCAGTCTGCTTCCTGCCAATGACTTTGAAGACTATAACGACGGCAAGAAGCAGGAACTGCTCCGTCACCCTATTTACCGCCCTTATTGGGAAGGCCAGTTCCCCAATGTCACGCTGCGATATTCTCTGTCTGATCTGTCACAATCATTTGTTAGTCTGCACGGAGCCAACAAGCCCATTCATACGCAACAGGTTGTTGACTCCGTGTACCATTCCATGCCTTTTGCCGACAGAATGTGGGCCGAGCTGAGTTTGAACTCGTATCTGTATAGTTGTGTGCTGGCAACCGCCGGGAAGGTCTCAGCCCATCGTAGAGGCATGAGGAATAGTTTCGTAGTCAATAATGACCAGAGACAGTGGGACACCTTTGCCTATTCGCTTGAGCAGTTGGCGAAAGCCGCGCAGGGCAAACAGATCATTGCCTACATGGTCCCGATTGAATCTGACCTCCAAGCTTTCGATAAAACGCACCAGAACGATCTGAAAAAGTACCTTGACCCTATCTGTCGAAAGTATGACATAAAAATCATTGATTTTCTGCCGATTTTTCACGCGCTTGGCAAAAAGCAGTGGCAAAAACTTTACCTGACCTGCGACGGCCATTTCACACCCGAAGGCGAACAGTTTGTGGCTTCTTTTTTGCTTAAAGATTCCACGTATCAGCGCGCTGTAGGCATACCATCTGCTCATAAAATCGCGCTGAAGTGACGTCTCGTACCCGCAATTACCTACACCATGCTGCATGCAGAGTTAGAGCTGGTAAAACGGCATGAAGAGAACGACCAGTCTTTCGGTTGATGCAGACCCGCCAATAGGAATGTAATATCTCGACTTGATATACCGTTTACTCAGAGAAATTACTCTTATTTTTGCATTTTACCGGGAAGCCAAGCCGTATGCAAAACTCATACTATTACAAATGGTGTGTTTTAGACCGGTTTTGCACATCACGCAAAATAGTACCCGTCCAATGACTATTATGAATAACTATCATTTACGCGTTAAGGCAGTTTGGGCCTTGGTTTGCCTGTTTGGAACAATATCAACTGTGTCTGCGCAGGTGGTTAAAATTGTTTACCCCGAAAGTCGGGCCGTTTTCCAGCGCGAAAATGACAACACCAGCACCATCTACCTGTCAGGTAATTACTTCCAGCCTACTGATAGTGTACAGGCACGTGTGCGGGCTGAAGTGGTTGGCCAGGGCTTTGATACCGAGTGGATAACCGTTCAGCGGAATGTGCAGGGGGGTGTTTTTCAGGGGGTTCTTCGGGGTAGGGGGGGCTGGTATCGGCTTGAAGTCAGAGCGTTCTGGAAAGGTAGTATCATCGGTACTGATGAAGTTCGTAAAGTTGGCATTGGCGAGGTCTTCATTGTAACGGGCCAGTCAAACGCGCAGGGGTTCCAGGATTTCGGTGCCCCTGCCGCTTCTGACGACCGTGTCAACTGCGTTACCTACAACAACATTGCCGCCAACTCCCTTGGCGATCCACCCGCGCCAACTTTTCAGCAACTGAGTGCCAACGCCCTGATTGGGCCGCGTGGGCAGAGTGCCTGGTGCTGGGGTGTTTTGGGTGATCTGATTGCCAGACAATACCAAGTACCCGTTCTGTTTATTAATACAGCCTGGGCCGGAACGGGTATTCAAAACTGGCGGGAGAGTGCGCAGGGGCAGATTACCAAGAATATATTCAGGATTGGTGCACCTAACGAAAATTTTCCGGTTGGCATGCCATACGCCAATCTGGTCATTGCCTTGCGTTATTATTGTTCCCTGCAAGGGCTGAGGGCCGTTTTATGGCAACAGGGTGAAAATGATAACGTACCGCTGAATTCATCCCGGCAGGTGTACCGGGATGGGATGCAGTTTATCGTGAACAAGACCCGTTCTGACACAGAACGCTACCCTGCCTGGGTGCTGGCCCGGTCATCTTACAATGCCGGTAAGGTCAGCGAAGCGATTATTCAGGCGCAAAACGATGTGATCAATACGTTCAACAACAACGTATTTGCCGGGCCGTTTACGGACAATATTCAGGTGCCTCGCTACGAGGATGATGTACATTTTGGGGGCGACGGACTCCGTCAGTTGGGGCAGGCCTGGTTTGCGAGCCTGAACTCCATATTCTTCAGTAGTTCACGCCCGCTACCACCACTGCCACAACCTTCGGCAACGATAACCTGTGCCGGGTCGAACAACGCGCTCACAGTTACCTTGCCCAATTTGTACAGTTCCTACAC
The DNA here is from genome assembly GCA_038248175.1 of Cytophagales bacterium. Taxonomy (GTDB): domain Bacteria; phylum Bacteroidota; class Bacteroidia; order Cytophagales; family Spirosomataceae; genus Spirosoma. Next base: position 5,388 of record JBBRUB010000027.1, read on the forward strand.
CTGGAACACGGGACAAACGTCCCAGTCTATCTCTGTTACCCGGCCAGGTACTTACCGAGCTGTATTGAAAGATCGGTATGGCAACACCTATATCTCGCCCGCAGTGAACGTTACTGGTGCTATTCAGCCAAATGTGCCAACATTCTCGCTACCGGGTCAGGAAGGAAAACCCGCCAGCAATCAGCTCCAGATTTGCGCCGATTCATCGCTGACACTGGTCGCTAATGTCGATCCTAACAGTACTGCCATCTGGAGTACCAACATTGTCAATAAAAACGTCGTGTTGCAGCGAGCAGGTACGTACACTGTACGGGCTGTTAATGTCTATGGCTGCCAGTCGGCACCGTCGGCCCCCATTAGTCTGACGGTTCGCAGCAAAGTGCCAACGCCTTCGGTAGAGCAGGTCGGAACGTACACGCTTCAGGCTGTATTGCCTACCCCAACGGGGGCGCAGGTAGAACGCTTCGACTGGCGACGGGCGGGCGAGGTATTGCCCCAGAATACACCAACCATCAAAGTGATTGTCTCGGCGGCTTATTCAGCCCGCACGCAGGCTACATTTGCGCTCGGTGGCGGTAATAACCTGACCTGCTTTTCCGAGTTTAGTTCACCAAAATCATTCAAATTTAGCCTGACCGATGGTGGTCTGAGTGTTTACCCGAATCCTTCTACAAATGGCCAGGTAACAATCGAAACGTTTGAAGACCTCAAGAATGCTGATGTTCGGGTATTTACACTAACGGGTAGCCAGGTTTTTGCTACGCAAGTACCCTTACTGGACGAACGTAAAGCCGTTGAATTGACAGGACTGGCACCGGGCGTGTACATTGTGCGGGTACGCTCAGCCGGGTTCGATGTTTCACGACGGGTCATTGTCAACTAAGCCCGCCCACCTCCGTTCAGTCCTGACCCACAAACGCCCTGCCTGCCGGTGGGGCGTTTGCGTTACAATTGCCCCGATAAAGGGTGTCATGTATCTTTGCAAATACGCAGTTCGGCGTACAGAGCATAACGCCCACAGCATCGTCCCGATGGTTTTTGTCGTTACCTTTGCAGTATTATTCTCCGCTAATAGTATGAATACGACCTACGTTCCTGCCGATTACCTGCCCGTACTGATTCAGCTGGGATTGGTTTTAGGATTCATTGTCACGACCATGATTGTGACGCACAATATCGGCCCCAAACGCAACAGTCAGAAGAAAGACGACCCGTTCGAGTGCGGTATTCCCGTGCAGGGCGACGCCCGGACACCCATTTCCATCAAGTACTTTCTGATAGCTATTCTGTTCGTGATATTTGACGTGGAGGTAATCTTTCTTTACCCCTGGGCGGTCAACTTTAAAGGTCTCGGCATGGCCGGATTCGTTGAAATGATTCTGTTCATGGGCCTATTACTGGCAGGCTTTTACTACATCATCCGCAAGGGCGTGTTAAAGTGGGAGTAAGGCCAGTAAATGAATTTTTGAGCATATCTATTCGTTGTTCCTATACTTAACTACAACGTGTTATGGCATCTGACATCAAATTGGCCGAAGCCCCGCCCAGCTACGACGGCGCGGGTTTTTCGGCTACTTCCTTCGATAAAATTATTGGTCTGGCCCGCGCTAATTCACTCTGGCCACTACCGTTTGCTACCTCCTGCTGCGGTATTGAGTTTATGTCCACTATGGCGTCGCACTATGACCTAGCCCGGTTTGGTTCGGAGCGTCCGAGTTTCTCGCCCCGTCAGGCCGACATGCTGCTCGTAGCGGGTACCATTGCCAAGAAAATGGGGCCGATTTTGAAGCAGGTCTATCTGCAAATGGCCGAACCCCGCTGGGTAATCGCCATCGGTGCCTGCGCGTCGAGCGGTGGTATTTTCGATACATACAGCGTCTTGCAGGGTATTGACCGGATTATTCCGGTTGATGTGTACGTACCCGGTTGCCCACCCCGTCCGGAGCAGATTCTCGATGGCGTAATGCAGGTGCAGGAGCTGGCCAAAAACGAATCCCTCCGCCGGCGTAATACCGAGGAATATACCAAACTACTGAATTCGTACAGCATTCAGTGAGATTCATTTAGTACCCACCATGCTCACGAACGAAGAAGTAGCGCAGACAATCATTAACCAATTCGGCGAAACCGTCGGCGAGTTCGACGACCCGTATAATCTGCTCACGTTTTCGACGGGGCGCGATCATATTTTTTCGCTGATCCAGTTCCTGAAAGAACACAAAACGTATGAGGTTGGCTTCCTAACCGATATTACGGCAGTGCATTATCCTGACTCGCCGGGCCGGGAGTTTTGCGTGGTGTACCACATGCACAGCCTAATCAATAATTTTCGGGTGCGCATCAAGGTGTATCTCGACGCCGACGACCTGCATGTTCCAACCGTCATTCCGCTGTTTATGAGCGCCAACTGGATGGAACGCGAAACCTTCGACCTGTTCGGCGTTATCTTCGACGGCCACCCCGACCTGCGCCGGATACTGAACATGGAGGAGATGGATTATCACCCCATGCGTAAAGAATACCCGCTTGAAGACAGCACCCGCGAAGACAAGATAGATGCCCTTTTTGGGCGGTAAAAAATTAGTGAATGAGCGAATGAGTGAATTAGCGAATAGAAATCGCGGATAGATATTCACCCATTCACCCACTCATTTACTCATTCACTCATTCACTCATTAGTTATGGTTTCCGAAGAACTCGATATAGCATCCAGGAACCTGCCCGCCGAACAGGGACCGGTGCAGTACGTCAACGAACTGACTACACTCAACCTCGGCCCCACGCACCCCGCCACGCACGGTATTTTCCAGAATATCCTGCAAATGGATGGCGAGAAAATCGTGTCGGGCGAGCAGACCATTGGCTATATCCACCGGGCGTTCGAGAAGATTGCCGAACGGCGGCCTTTTTACCAGATTACGACCCTTACCGATCGGATGAATTACTGTTCGTCGCCCATTAACAACATGGGCTGGCACATGACAGTCGAGAAGTTGCTGGGCGTTGAGGTACCCAAGCGGGCGCAGTACATCCGGGTCATCATGATGGAACTGGCCCGCCTGTCCGACCACCTGATTTGCAACGGTATTCTGGGTGTGGATACGGGCGCCTTTACGGGCTTCCTGTACATCTATCAGGAGCGCGAACATATTTACGAGATTTACGAAGAAGTTTGCGGGGCGCGGCTCACGACCAACATGGGCCGCATTGGCGGTATGGAACGCGACCTGTCGCCAACAGCCATCCGCAAAATCAAAGAACTGATTCCGCGTTTCCGTAAGGTGCTGACTGAGTTCGAAAACCTCTTCAACCGCAACCGTATCTTCATGGACCGCGTGGTAAACGTGGGCGGCATCTCAGCAGAGCGGGCGTTGAGTTATGGCTTCACCGGACCCAATCTCCGGGCTGCGGGTGTGGACTATGACGTGCGGGTGATGAATCCGTATTCGTCGTATCAGGATTTTGAGTTCGATATTCCCGTCGGACAGAGTGGCGATACGTATGACCGGTTCATGGTCCGCAACGAAGAGATGTGGCAGAGTCTGCGCATTCTTGAGCAGGCCATCAACAACCTGCCCGAAGGCTCGTACTTTGCCGATGCTCCGCAGTATTATCTGCCACCAAAGCAGGAGGTATATCAGAACATGGAAGCCCTGATTTACCACTTCAAGATTGTGATGGGCGAGATTGACGCACCCGTTGGGGAGGTGTATCATGCCGTAGAAGGCGGTAATGGTGAGCTGGGTTTTTACCTTATCAGCGACGGTGGCCGCGCACCGTACCGGCTGCACTTCCGGCGTCCGTGCTTTATCTATTACCAGGCTTTCCCTGAGATGTGTAAAGGGCTGACCCTGTCCGACGCCATCGTGATTATGAGCAGCATGAACGTGATTGCGGGTGAGTTGGACGCTTAGCTATCGTGTGTCAACTATGAAAAACTGGCCCGAAATTGTTTTCAATTCACATTACCAAACCGCTATTGAAGTGAAGAAGTCACTTGAAGAAGGAGATGTCATGGAAGCAGAAGAAGGCATTGACCAACTAATAGATGCTATGGCGCGAGCCGACCGACGAGCGGTGAAAAGCCAGTTGGCCCGCCTGATGAAGCATATTGTCAAGTGGTATACACAACCTGAAAAACGTTCTGTCAGTTGGGTGCGCAGCATACTGAATGCACGGACAGAAATTCAGGATATTCAGCAAGAGTCACCGTCGATAACGGATAAAGTTATCGATGAACTTTGGGAAAGAGTTTTCAATCAGGCCTTAGCTGAGGCTGAAGAAGAAATGGGGAATAAATCTTCATCTATAGAGTCGTTGACCTGGAATGAAGTTTTTGACAACGAATATTTGCTTGGACATGATAACTGAAGCAACCAAACCCACCATACAATTTACGCAGGACCGGCTTGAACGGGCAAAGCAAAGCATTGCCGATTACCCCGAAGGCAAACAAAAATCAGCGTTGTTACCCCTGTTGCACATCTTGCAGGAGCAGGAAGGCTGGACCAGCCCCGAAGGCATGGACTACGTAGCCAGTTTGCTCGACATTGAACCCATTGAGGTTTACGAAGTGGCCTCGTTTTATACGATGTACCACCTCAATCCGGTTGGCAAGCACGTAATTGAGTACTGCCGCACGGGGCCTTGCTGCCTAATGGGGGGCGAAGAAGTGTATGCGCACCTGAAGCAACGGCTCGGCATCGACACCGGACAAACAACCGTTGACGGGCAGTTTACGCTGAAAGAAGTAGAGTGTCTGGCGGCCTGTGGCATGGGGCCTGTGTTTCAGATTCGGGAGCAGTACTATATGCACCTGACCAACGACCGCGTGGACGAAATCATCGACGAACTCTCAAAATAGTTAACCTATGGCGACGAAAATATTAACCGAACACGTTAACGTTCCCGGCATCGAAACCTTCGAGGTGTACCGGAAGCAGGGCGGCTACACGGCCCTGGAAAAAGCCCTGAAAACCATGACGCCCGAAGCGGTGGTGGAAGAGGTGAAGAAAGCCGGCGTTCGGGGCCGGGGCGGGGCTGGGTTCCCGATGGGCATGAAATGGAGTTTTCTGGCCAAGCCAGAAGGCGTTCCGCGCTATCTCGTCTGCAATGCCGACGAATCGGAGCCGGGTACGTTCAAGGACCACTACCTGATGAAAAACCTGCCGCACCTGCTCATCGAAGGGATGATTATCTCGTCGTTCGCGCTGGGTGCCAATAAGTCGTTCATCTACGTACGGGGCGAGTTGATGTACGTTATTCATATTCTCGAAAAAGCCATTGCCGAAGCTAAAGCGAAGGGTTTTCTCGGGAAAAATATCCTCGGCAGCGGCTACGACCTTTAACTGGTTGTGCAGCCCGGTGGCGGTGCCTACATCTGTGGCGAAGAAACCGCCCTGCTCGAATCGCTGGAGGGCAAGCGGGGTAACCCACGTAACAAACCGCCGTTTCCTGCCGTAAAAGGGCTGTACCAATGCCCAACGGTTGTGAACAACGTAGAGTCAATTGCCACAACGCCCTGGATTATGAATAACGGGGGTGACGCCTATGCCGCCGTTGGCATTGGCCGCAGTACGGGTACTAAACTGATTTCGGCATCGGGCCATATAAACAAGCCGGGCGTGTATGAAATCGAGTTGGGCGTTCCGGTCGAAGATTTTATTTATGCCGATGAGTGGTGCGGTGGTATCCGCCCCGGTCACAAGTTAAAAGCACTGGTTGCCGGTGGTTCATCGGTGCCAATTTTGCCCGCCAATCTTGCCCTGACGCTGGAAAACGGCGATAAGCGATTGATGACATATGAGTCGTTGTCGGAAGGCGGGTTCAAAACGGGTACCATGCTTGGTTCGGGCGGATTTATCGTGTTTGATGAAACGTCTTGTATTGTGCGCAACACCTGGAATTTCTCACGCTTCTATCACCACGAATCGTGTGGACAATGCAGTCCCTGCCGCGAGGGAACGGGCTGGATGGAGAAAGTCCTGCACCGCATTGAGTATGGTCATGGGCATCAGCGCGATATTGATTTGCTGGTTGACGTAGCGAGCAAAATCGAAGGCAATACCATCTGTCCGCTTGGCGATGCCGCTGCGTGGCCTGTGGCGAGTGCCATCCGGCATTTCCGCGACGAGTTTATGTGGCACATCACCAACCCGCAGGAAGCCACGCAGCCCGGTGCCGTCTATCGGGGCGAGATGGCGTTGGTGTAAAGACAACGAGATAAACTTAACCGAATAAGGCGATGGACGAACTGATGATGCTACGAAAAATGGTCGAAGAACACGACTATGAAGGGGCACTCGCCATTATTGGAGATTTAGATGAGATGGCGAAGGATGACAAGATTAATAAAATTGAATCGTATCTAGTAGTGCTGCTGATTCATCTTGTTAAGCAGAATGCCGAGCAGCGCACTACTAAATCATGGAACCGATCTATCGATAATTCGCTGGCTGGTATTGCTAAATCGAACAAGCAAAGAAATGCTGGTGGACATTACATGCGTGACGATGAATTCCCCGCTTTAATAGACGAAATGTTCGCACTGTCTGTGAGGAATGCGTCGTACGAAGCATTCGAGGCAATATACTCCGCTGACCAGTTGGCTGATATGATCAACGCTGACCAAATTAAACAGGATGCGTTTGACCGCATTCTAAGTTATAAAATTTGAGTACTGACCAGAAATGGAAGATATAAAACCGCAACTGCTGAAAGTTACCATCGACGGCATACTGGTCGAGGTAGAGCCGGGAACGACTATTTTGCAGGCTGCCCGCAAAATCGGGCCGTCGGTGGCACCCCCGGCTATGTGCTATTACCAGCCGCTGAAAGGCAGCGGGGGTAAGTGCCGTGCCTGTCTGGTTCGGGTAGCCGCCGGGTCGGAGAAAGACCCGCGTCCAATGCCCAAACTCGTGGCTTCGTGCCTGACGCCCGTGCAGGACGGTATGGTTGTCGAGAACGAAACTAACCCGCAGGTGATTGACGCCCGCAACGGTGTGGTAGAATTTCTGCTGCTGAACCACCCGCTCGATTGCCCCGTCTGCGATCAGGCTGGTGAGTGCGACTTGCAGAACTTCGCTTTTGACCACGGTTTAGCTACAACGCGTTACGAAGAAGACCGCCGGACGTTCGAGAAACAGGATATTGGTCCGTATGTGCAACTGCATATGACGCGCTGTATTCTGTGCTATCGCTGCGTTTATACCGCCGACCAGATCACGAACAAGCGCGTGCATGGTGTGTTAAACCGGGGCGATGCGTCGGAGATTGGTACGTACATCGAGAAAGCCATTGACAATGATTTTTCGGGGAACGTCATTGACGTGTGTCCGGTGGGCGCGCTGACCGACAAGACGTACCGTTTCAAAAACCGCGTCTGGTTTACCAAGCCTGTCGATGCGCACCGCGACTGTCCGACCTGTTCGGGTAATGTAACGCTTTGGTACCGGGGTGAAGAGGTGATTCGGGTAACGGCCCGTAAAAACGAGTGGGGTGAGGTAACGGAGTTTATCTGCAACACCTGCCGTTTCGAGAAAAAGAAAACCAGCGACTGGACTATCGAAGGCCCCACGAAAATCTCGCGGGCATCGGTCATCTCGGCAAACAAATACCGCGCTGACGAAATCAAGCCGACGTTTGGCCAACGCCTGGCCGCTGCCGAATACAAACCTATTCACGACGAACGCGACACAACGCAGTTAGATATCCGACAACTACCACCCGAACGCTTCGCGCAAACGGTACCGTCGGCACTGGAACCGAAGTCATAGTTTTTTGTCATGCTGACGAAGGAAGCATCTTCGTTAGTATGTGTATTATTCTGCTGATAGAGATGCTTCCTTCCGCTTCGGCGTACCGATCAGCATGACAAAAGAAATTCAACAAAAAATGGACTTAACCATATTATCTGTCAAGGGCATCATTATCCT